>CAZRIC010000017.1:0-11881 GCA_964600095.1 uncultured Muribaculaceae bacterium | reverse complement strand
CAAGATCAATATAAAAATTTTTCATAATATCAACTCCTAAATATTATTTTACTATAAATTTTTAAAAATAGACAGAATTCATTTACTATAAATATTTAATATTTTATGTTATAATTTATTTAAGATAACAGAAAGAAGGAAGAAAATGTATTGTACTAATTGTGGAAATAAATTAAATACTAATCATCGCTTTTGTACTCAATGTGGAAATCTCAATAGAAATTATCAAGTATATACTGAAAATCAGAACCAACCAAAAGGAAATAATAAATATTTATTTAAAGCTCTTATCTTTCTTCTATTTGGAATTATCTTTATCATAATACCATGTCTAGTAGATACTTTTATTTTTATTGGTTGGCTTATATTAATTGTATTTACTTTGGGTTTAATTCTTCTTGTAGAACCAAATCCTTCTTCTAGTTACATTCCTACTATTTATATCGTTTTCTTTTCTATAAGCGCAATCTTATTTATTATATCAATAGTATTTTTTGTAAAATATTTTAAAAGTAGAAAAGTTACTCAGGAAATAAAATCTACACCAGATACCAAAAAAAGTGATTAAAAATAATCACTTTTTTTAAAGACTTATTTTTTGATCAACAAATTGAAGCGCCGTAGGATCATTTTCGGCAATAAAAACTGTATTATTATTCTTTACCAATCGATCGAACATCATCATTACTTTCTCAATGTTTTTTTCTCCTAATCCTCTTACAGGATTATCAAAAATATAAACACTTCTATCCCCTAACTTTTTACAAAGTAACTTTGCCAACTTTATTCTTTGACATTCTCCCCCTGATAAGGTGTAAGATGCTTGAGTCAACTTTAAATAGTCTAACCCTATATCATTTAGATGCTGAAGTCTTCTAATAATTAAGGGATAATCTTGATAAAGAACCATCGCTTCTTTTACTGTAATATCTACTGTTTTATCTTTTAAAAATTTACTTACTCCATAATAAGTTGCAACTGTTGATTTAGAATTTTTAGAAACTGGAGTAGCATCAATAATATGTGGTCTTCTAATAAGATTTTTATTTTTAACTTCTAACAAGTTTTTTCTTCTTTCACTGGCGCCGCTAGATTTATCTAGGGCTTTAAAAATAGCATCCAGATAAATACTCTTTCCACTACCACTTGCCCCCGTAACTGCAGTAATAGTATTTAAAAATAATTCTACTTGATAATTTTTTTTACCACAAAATTCACTATACTTAGCACTTATTTTTTTACTAGATTTATTTTCTACTCTAGTAATAGATAGTTTAGGAAGTTTTTTTAAATACTCTTTACCAGTTGTTACTTCTAATATTTCACCACCATTTAAGCCAGAATCTGGTCCAAATACTAATACTATATCCGCATACTCAAATAGTTCTTTCCTATGCTCTACCACCACTACTGCATTTTTATTAGATAGTTCCTTTATCAGTTTAGAGTACTCTACAGCTTCTTTAAAAGTAGTTCCAGCAAGTGGCTCATCTATCACAATGAGAGCCTCTTCTACATTTCTTAACTTTCTTATTTTTTCTAGTTTAGTACCTGTATTAGAAATTCTTTGAGAAATAGAATAAATCACTTTCGGATAATTTTCTATTTCACAGTTTTCTCTTTTAATTAAAGTATCAAAAGCAAAAGAACTTTTTCCACTACCACTAGGTCCTACGCATACTGTTAATTTTCCAAAAACTATTTTCGCATTTATAGATTTTAAATTATTTACTTGTGCATTTTTTACAACAATATCATTTAATTTTCTCAAGAATATCGCCACCTAATCAAATTTTATCACATTTTAATATCTTATTAAAGAAATAAAAAGAGATTATGAAATCTCTTTTTACTTTTGTAAATAGTTATCAATAGATTCTAACGCAATGTTAGTATACTTTCCTTTTAACTCAAATACTCGATATTTAATATCGGTATATTGCGCTATACAATCAGTTTCTGCTTCGTCAACTTTCTCTTGTACTAAATATAGATTATCTTTTTTAGCAAGAAGCATAGTAATAGCATTATCCCTATGATAACAATTATTTTCTCTATTTCCATATGATTTTATAACAAATAAAGAATTATTGTTAAAATTGTAATTTTGATAATTAGAAGCTACTTCCTCATTAGAAATATCTCGTAATTCTTTTAAACTACTAATATTATATTCTCCCAATCCCTCTACTTTTTCATTAGCATCTACAGGAGCTAAAGCTTCATAATATTTTCTTTCCAAAATACTATCATTTGATAGCTTTTTATAACCATCTATATTTACTTTATAAACCTTAATATTTGTATATTGATACTCTTTACTTAAAAATTTATAATTCTCATTATATTTTAAAGTAATTGATTTCCAATCTTCCTGTGTTTTTAATTGGAATTTTACACCATCATCTTCCAATTCCACATCTTTTATAAGAACATCTTGCTCTAAATTATTCTTATATAACATATTAGAAATTGTATCCCCTTTTTGGATAGCCATCTTATTTCGTACAATCATCCAATCTTCTATAAATTGTTCATTCTCTTTTTTGGCATGATTTAAGGAAACATCAAATACTACTGTTTCAATAGTTGCAGACTTTCTTTTTGGTGCTTTTTCTGCTTTTTTATCCTTAGAAGCTAATGTTAAAATTCCTAATAAAAAAATAACAATAACTGTAGCAAGATAAATTAATTTCTTCTTCATAATAAACTCCTCTCAATTATCTTTTTCATACCATTAATATAGTAATAATACTAGTATTTTTTACTTTAAAGTTTTTTCTACATCATCTAATAACTCTTGTATTTTTAAGAATGTTTTAGCAAGCGGATAACCGTCTACAAAAATATGGCTAACCGTTATATTTAACGTAAGTTCATACTTGTCCTCATCTTTCGTATATTTTCCCCAACAGATTCTTGGAATACACTGCGAAGAAATATCATCTGGAATAGGATGCGTCATCTGCGTAAAATCAATCCATGGAACACAAGTAATATAGTACTCGTTGTAGCAGTTTTCAGGATTGTAATCTTCCTTCACTATTTGTGTTTGAACTTTTGCCTTTTCAATTTTTGAAGAACATTCTACATAAAATTCTTTAAAATTAGAATAGTTTTTATGTCTAACATTTTCAAAACTTCCTGTAGCTGTCATAACCGTAAAAGCAGGATTAATATCTTCGTATAATATAGGTTTATCATCTACTAATCTCATTCTCATTTCTTCTATACTATTTAATCCTTTTAAAACAATAAACAAGAAATCTATAAAAAAAGACTCCTTTGTTTTCTTTGTATGATTTACTAATTTCGTAACATCCATTTTAACATTCATACTATAAGTACTATTGGAAAAGCTTTTAAACCATTCATAAGTCTTTAACCTGTCCCAATTCTTAATGTCTATCTTTTTCATATCATTCTCCTTAAAAAAATTATATCATCTTTTTCAGAAAAGTAAAACAATCTAACATTTTATGATATACTATTCTTATAGTTAGGAGAATAATATGAAAAACCCTTTAAGATTTCAAGTAACAGAATTTGATTGTGGTACAGTTTCCTTATTAAATGCTTTTAGTTATTTATATGAAAGAGAAGAAATTCCTGCTGAATTAGTCAAAGCCATTCATAAATATACTTTAGATTGCTATGACGAATATGGAAATATTGGTCAAGGAGGAACTAGTAGAGAGGCAATTAATAAATTGACTCATTGGATTGAAAGATATACGAACTCTCACAGTTTTCAAGTAACTTGTAAAAGACTAGAAAAAGGAGCAGTAACCTACGAAGCAATGGAAAATTGTATAAAAAACGGTGGTTGTGTATTCTTAAGGTGCTGGATGGAATGTGAACACTATGTAATTGCTACTAAAATAGATAAAAGAAATGTTTATCTTTTTGATCCTTACTATCTAGACAAAGAAACTTATAAACGGGATAGAAATGTAAAATTAATTTTAAATAAACCATTTACCCATAATCGAAAAGTTTCTATTAAAAGACTATTTTCAGAAACAGAAAAAGATTTTGCTTTAGGAAAAGTAGATCGAAGAGAATGTGTACTCATCAATAGAAGTTCTAATTAAAAAGTCAGAAAAATTCTGACTTTTTTATATGTATTTTAATAGTTCGTTAAATTCTCGATAACCACTTTTTCCAGTAAAATGACCAGCATTTTTAATCAATACTTTCTTACCACCAATAGTATTCGCAAATTTGGAAGCTTCTACTTGTGGAATATAAGGATCATCACTAGAATATAAGCAAGTAATATCACTACAATAGTTTATAAATTCTTTTAAATTTTCCTCTTCTACATAAAAAGTATTATAAATTTCATAATCTTTTACAAAAACAATATTATCAAATGCTGCTACATAGATAATTTTTTTAACCTTTACATGGTGTTGTAATAAAAACTTAGTAAGAAAAATTCCACCTAAACTATGGGTAATAAAGGTCGTATTTTCCGTAATTAATCCTATTTCTAAGTAAGCATTTAAAATAATACTCCAATTATCATAATTTTGATTAGGAGGTACTGGAAAATGAGGAACAATGCATTCTAGCTTTCTAATACTAAGTTCTTGCTTTAGCCATGGCATCCAATTTTTATAGGGATTTCCATAAGAGCCATGAATAACAAAATAATTATTCATAATGATTCTTCCATTCTATTTTACTTTTGAAGGAGATTTCATAAGCAAATCTTCTAAATTTCTAAACTCTAAAGAAGAAGGAATATTTTCTTCTATAAATTCTCCATCTTTCCAATATATTTTTAAAGCATAAGCATCAATTCCATAACGAGAAGCATCAGTCGTCAATAAACGATATTTTCCATCTACAATTTCTAAAGCGGAACAATTAGAAACAAATATTCCAACCATACCATTTTCTTTTATAATATCCTTAGAAGATTCTATTCTTCCTGGTTCATTGCAATGAGGAACAAAAAATCCTGAAATAAAACCTAAACACTCACAACTAGTAAGTGGCAAGCTTGGATCATTCATTTGAATTCTTAAAGAATCTGTACTACACTCTTCAAACCAACAATTAGCGCCTGCTGACACTCCACACATAACAGTTCCATCTTCCCAAGCTTTTTGTAATAATCTATCAAATCCAGTATTTTTCCAAAGAGATATCATAGTCATAGTATCTCCTCCACCTTCATAGATAATATCAGCCCATTCCACATATTCTTTTGTCTTATCATAATTTTTTAAATCTTCACTAGTTAACATCCTACAATCACAATGATAATAACTCTCATAAATTTCTCTCATCCCATTGAAATAACCAATTTGAACATCTAAATCTTTTTGGGAATGCGCTAAAAATAGAAAATGAGGATTGCTTTTATTGGTTAATTTTACTATTTCTTGATCCATTAAGGCAATTTCATAAGGGGCGCGAGTCCCATCCCCTTTTTTTCTACCATTATCTCCTCCACCAATTGCCACTATTTTTCTACTCATCTTTATCATTTCTTTCTACTTTATACCAAACTTGAACGATTCCCTCTTTTTCTTCTACCACTTTTTGCAATTTCAACTTTCTCTCAAAATAATTTCCTTCAAATAAATTAATTCCTTTATTTAAAACATAAGGATTATAATTAATAATAACTTCATCTACTAAATTATTTTCGAAAAATAAAGTATTCGTATGGGCTCCACCAGAAACAAAGATTTTTTGAAACTTCCGTTTCTTACATTCTTCTATAAATTCAGAAATAGATTTTACATAAATAACATTTGAATAATTAGACTTTATTTCTTCTTTCGAAAAGACTATAACAAAAGTATCTTTTAAATCTTGGAGATATTCCCCTCCCCAAGAAATTACATTTTTAAAAGTAGTATTTCCCCAAACTAGACAATCATATTCTTTTAAAAAGTCTAACATAATTTGATAATTTCTATCTGAAAGAAAGTTTTCATCACCATTTTCAGTTGCAATAAGACCATTAATGGAACAGGCCATTTCTACTGTAATCTTCATAATTCTCTCCTAACTCTTAAAAAAATTATACTATAAATTGAATACTTTTACTAGAAAAAAAGTTTAACTAAAAAGTTAAGTTTTTATGAAATTAATTTTGTTTGTTCTTTTTGTACTTGTAATATTTGACCTATAATTTGACTACATAATCTAGGGATACTATCTGTTGCCGCTAAATTTGTACCATAAGTACTTACTAATCTCTTACAACATGCCTTAAACATTTCTGGAGTAAGAATTTCCATATTTTCTCTATAACGATCAGTACCATTTGTGAAATAAGAATACTTTCCTTCTTGTCCTCTACTCATAGCTTCTTCTAACTGTGCATATCCATATTTCTGATAAGTAGCTACAGAAGCCCTCACAAAATTATTATACATAATTTCATCTATTAGAGTAGTCTGATATTTATTACGTATATAAGAGTAAATATAAGTCTTTACATCTCCCTTTGTAATTTCCTGTAATCTATCTAGTGGAAGAGTACGCATAAATCTAGCTCTAAAATTATTTTCTTTAGTAATCGCTGACAAATTTCCTTTACTATAATCTGCTAAATAAGCAACAACTCCTGAATCACCATATTTTTTTCTTGCTAAATCAATATAATCCTGTAATAATTTTATTTCTGGATTAACAATTACTTCTAACTCAGGTTTAGCACTCTCTTTTACTGGTTTTAAAACCTCTTCTACATAAGCTTCTACGTTATTCCTCATAATGAATTTCGCTCTTTTAGGAGACATATTACTTTCGAAATTAGTCCTAAAATTGCCACTTCTCGTAATTGCATTGATATTTTCTTCATTAATATACTTATTTAAATAAGCAATAACAGTTGATTTATTTCCATATTTTTGAAGAGCAAATTGAATATAACCATTAATAAGAGCAATTTCTTCCATAGAAGCTGTTACCTCTAGTGGTTCCGTTTCTTTTTGACCATTTAATAACTGATTATAATAATCTGCCATTTGTCTATTTTTAGAAGAATCTTTTGCTTCTACATAGAAAGACCTAAATCTTTCCATATTCATATTTCCGTCTGTCTGCATAACGATTAGTTTTAAAACTTGTTCATAATTGACGAATCCCTCTCCTGGACTAGAAAATCTGTGCAGATACTGAGAAACCTCCGAATTACTTCTAAAGTTTTGCAAACCACGAGTATCTTTAAAAGAACTATTTAAATATTGATTGACAAACTCACTAAAATGTTTATGATTTACCCTATCCCAAAGATTAGCTGCACGACATTGTTTAAAATATTGTTCCAACATAAAAGATAAAGTACTATTGTAGCTTAAATTGTCATCATAAGATACCCCAACAACCCCTTGTTTCATCATAAAAGGATTAGTTGATTTCGCATATTGAACAAGCTCTGGATTATTACTAATAAAATTCATAACTTTGATAGCATCATCATAATTAGTCATACGAAGAACAACAGAATCAGAACGAACTCTATTTGCTACTTTAGATCCTGTCACCATATGATTTGCTGATACAAATTCAAATATTTTTTTAACACAATACTCTATTTTGTCAGGTGGATAAGAAAGATATAGTTTTACATGTTGTCTTCCTAAATTTCCTCTACTCATAAATTGCAAAAATAAAGGTTGGCGACTATCTTGATAAACATGTAAGTTACTAGCTTGGAAATGTCTTTCCCAAGCTGAAAAAATGGGACTAATATCTGGATTTTGCAGTTCTTCACCAGTTAAGCCATATTCCATTAATGCTTTATATATAATATTTTTATCTACTGGATAATTAGGATTTTGCCTATATACTTCAGCCCAACCTTGTAAAAACTCATCCATCATTTTACTTCTATTCATTATTTCTCCAATCAATTTCTTTTGTCTTCTCCAAAACTTCCGATAAATCACTTGTTGGAGTATTATCCTCTAACAATAAATCATTCATTTCTTCCTCTGTTGCTGCTGTAGGTAATTTTATTTTTTCCCCATTTAATACTACTTCTTCATTACTTTCCATGCTTTCACCTATCCTATTTTATATTATAACATACCCTATTTAAAATAACAAACAAAATTCACTTTTCAATTCTACTATAATCATAAAAAAGCGTTGTAGTTCCTGCTTTTGCAAAGTAAATATTTATTTTTTTATCTTTTTTTATTTCTTCGTAAACTTTAGAATTTACATACATTTTTTGCCCTTCTATCAGCATAATGTAACTTTTAGATTTACTTTTTCTTTTGGAAAACTCCATATTTGTTTCTGTACTCACTCCAATAGAATCATAAAATCCTTCAATTCTTGCCTGATATTCATATACTTGATAATCTTTCTTTAATATCTTCTTTAATTTTTGGTAAGATTTAACATCCATCTTTTTGGATAAAGATTGATAAGAAAAAAAAGAAACCAATACAAAAACTAAAAATGCAGTAATTATAGATTCTACTATAGAAAAATTACCAGAAAGAATACCTACTAACGTACAAATCCAAACGAATACAGCAATAATAAAGCCAGTCCCAAAAGCAACACAAGGAGACTTCTTTAAATAGCTAATATTTGAAGAAGATAAAGAAATGTTCTTAGAGACTTTTTTCGCATGTTTTAAAATCTTAGAATAATCAAAAGAAATGCCTGCTATCATACTATCACCAACATCATTATAACACAATTTTCTAGTAGACTTTTTAAATTTATGATATAATATCCCTTGTGTGGGAGGATAAAAATGTCAATACAAAAGCTTACGATTTTTAACTTCAGTGATATCGAAACACAAAAGGTGAGTCTTAAACATCAAAATGCCTTTATTTTTCCAAATGGACAGTTTTGTTTGGCAAATGGATATACTGGGTATGACCATTCTCAGCAACTAGAAAGCTCTGCTCTTCAGTTTTCTCAAGAAGTTTTACAAATAAATAATATCAAAGAAAGATATGAAGTACATCTTCACTCTTTACTAAAAAAAGGATTAACAGAAGAAGAAATAAAATTTAGAAAGCTTTATTATATAAGAGACATATTAGTTCAATACTATGGATATGGATTATTTGCTAGAATTCAAAGAATGGATGTCTATCCAGAAGTAAAAAATTTCTGGGATTGTTCTATGTTACCAAATCCTAAATATTATGGGAAAACGGCAACAGAAGAACAAATAGTCACATTAAAAACCCTTTTTCAGTTAAATGATGATGGAACCATTCTTCCAAATTGGAATGAGGAATTCTTTCAAAAACTTTTTAAAAAAAGAAGAAAATAACATATTATTTTTTCTTCTTTTTTTATTAGAATTATGCTATGATAAAATAAAAGAGGAGGAATTTATGAAAAGATTTACAATTATTGAAATAGGAAGCACTAATACAAAAGCATATTTGTATGAAAACGGAGAAGTAAAAAGTATTGGATTCAAAACCATTGAATTTAAAAATCACTATAAAAAAAATAACAGAATTGACGAAAAAGATAAAGAATTACTTTTTCAATTTATAAAGGAGTTAAAAGAAAAAGATTGTTTTGTTTATGGAACAAGTATTTTTAGAAATTTGCAAGAAAAAGAAAAAGAGGAATGGATTAGAGAATTTAAAGAAAAAACAGGATTTGATTTTCAGATTGTAACATCTGATATGGAAAATGAATTTACTGTCTATGGAGCAATCTCTAATACCAACTATCAAGGTAAAGTAGCTGTTATGATTGGTGGTGGCGGATCTACCGAACTATCAATTGTTGAAAACGGTAAAATTGTAGAAAAAGCAAACTCCTCTTTTGGAGCAATGGACACAACGGACATGTTTCCTGACTTAAGAGAAGATTTTGCTACTTCAGATTATGAGAAAATGATTTTAAAGACTAAGGAACTTGTTAATGTACCTAAAAATAAAGCAGATATTTTAATTTTAGCTGGTGGAGACTATATTTATTTCTATGAAGAATTAAATTATCCAATCGAAAAAAATAAATTCTGTGAAAATCCATTACAACCATACTGCTTAGATATTGAAACGATGGATAAATGTGATAAAGACTTCTTCTATCACATATCTTTAGAAGATGTTTGTAAAAGAACAAACAACGATGCTTGGTGGAGAGGCGCTAGAGGAATGCGTCTTTGTGTAAAATCTCTTGTTGATATTCTAGGTGTTAAATATATTATTCCTACTCGTATTTCAATGGTATATGGCATTGTAGAAAAATTAAAGAATCTATAAAAATTAAAAATGCAGGTTTTATATCCTGCATTTTTTGATAATTAAGACTTTTTTTCATATACCCATAGATTCTTTATTTGTGACTCTATCTTTTCATACTCCCATAACTTTTCACTATTAATTCTACTATTAGGATCATTGACTTTTAATTTTCCATCCTTCACTCCTGTAAATACAATAAAATGACCTGTACGAGTGAAATCTCCTGGTCCCATACTTGCTATAATAGGCTTTCCTTCCTCCAAATAACGATAAATAGTTGTTTTGACTAATGGAACTGTTCTTCCACTAATCCCAAAGCGAGAAGCTCCCTCTGTCAGTAACAACCAACTACTTCCACTACCACTTATATAATATCCATTCTTATAAGCAAAATCAGCTACCACTGAAGGAGTAATTTTAGTATTATTGGTGTAATAAGCAATTACCATCGAAAGAGAAGTTGGTGCACATCCCTCAACGGCAATAGTATCATCCCCATACATTCCATACCCCCATCTTTGGTCATATTGAAGCAATAAAGGAACCTCTCCTTTTTTAATTTTACCAATATCATCACTATAAATTTTGCCTACTTTTTCAGGATATTCGTAGACATAAGTAAACATATCTGGATTTCGGTATAACATCTTCAATAATACTTCTGGATAATCATCAGGATTTTTTATAATTTTTAAAACCTGATTGCTTTTTTCCACGAAAGAAACTTTACTAATAGATTCTTTAGATATATTCTCACAAGAATGATTTTTAAAAAGAAAAATCAGTAATATTCCTACTAACAAAAAAGAAAAGAATATTTTTATCTTTTTTACAATTGACTTTTTTAATTTTCTTTTTTTCTTCTTTTTTGCCATACTACACCTACTTCAATATCTTTTAAATTTCATCTATACAAAAATTTTTTTCAAAATTCATATTCTTTGGGCCAATATAAATATTTTTATTGCCCATAAAATTGGCACATTTTATAAGAGTAAAACCATTCGCACTTACTTTATTTTCATCACGATAGAAAGTAGTTCCACCATCATCAAGAGTATCTATTACTTCTAATTCTTTCATCATTTGATTCATAACTTCTGGATTCCTCTTATAATAATTTCTTAATTCTAAAGAATCATTTCCATCTTTCACCTTAATACTATTTAAACAATAAAGATAAACTTTTTTATCCTTTTCTTCATAATAGAGAATTGGTTCTTTTTTACAATCCGTTAACTCTACTATTTCATATTTATAGTCTTTTTTAGTTTCCTTTTTATTGTATTGTAGTAATAAGGCAGAGGACATACCAAAAGCAATTCCAACACCAATACCTAAAACAAAAAATAAAATTAAATCAAGTGGTTTTTTTAAAGATTTTTTCATAAATATCGCCTACTTTCTTTTTATTTATTATATCATATTATAAAAATAAATGAGGCTTTTTCTTTTTTAGAAATAATAAAAGTGTAGAAAGAATATGAGTAAATCCTAAAATGATGACAATTTGAATAAAAGGATTATCAATCTTTCTACCTTCAAATAGAAAAGAAAAAACAAAAATAACAGCGGGATGAATTAAATAATAATATTTAGATAAATCTCTAAGTTTATGACTCCATCTTCTACTAATTGTATCCGGCAAGTAAATAATAGACAAAAATAAA
>CAZRIC010000016.1:9631-12113 GCA_964600095.1 uncultured Muribaculaceae bacterium | reverse complement strand
TCAGTTTTATAATTTAATTCCTATTTTGAATGTAGAAGAAAATATTACTTTACCATGTCGTTTAGATGGTGTGAAAGTAAGTGAGGAAAAATTAGAAGAATTATTAAATACATTAGGATTAAAAGATCGTGTAAAGCATTTACCTAATGAATTATCTGGAGGTCAACAACAAAGAGTATCTATAGGACGAGCTTTAATCAATAATCCCGCAATTGTTCTTGCTGATGAGCCAACAGGTAATCTAGATAGTAAAGCAAGTGAAGAAATTTTAGATTTATTAAAATTATCGAATAAAAAATATAAACAAACCATTATTATGATTACTCATGATTTAGAACTTGCTGCTGCAGCTGATAGAATTATTACCATAGAAGATGGAAAAATTGTGAAAGATGAGAGGAATTAATTATGAACACTCTCTATAGTTTAACGTATAGAAATTTAAAATTAAATAAAAAAAGAACCATTGTAACCATGATAGGAATTATTTTATCTGTTGCGCTTATATGTGCAGTAGCAGGTATGGTAACTAGTTTTCAAGGTTCCATTTATAAAGAGGCTATTGCCGATGGTGGAAACTATCATGTAGTATTTCGAAATGTCCCTATCAGTGATGCTTCTATTATGAAACAACATAGAGAAATAAAAGAAACATTTTCTTTTGGTACTATTGGCCATGCTTTACTTTCTAATAAAAAAGAAGAGATAGAAAATTTAGGAAGACCTTATTTTCGATTAGTGGGTTTTGATTCTTCTACAATGGATAATTATCCTTTACCTTTAACTTCTGGAAGACTTCCAGAAAACAGTAGTGAAATTGTTTTATCTGCTGATTTAGTGTTTTCTTATCCAGATGGAATAGGAGATAAAAAACTAAAAGTAGGAGATAAAATTGTTTTAGAAGTAGGAACAAGAGTAGATAAAAATGGAAATATTTTAAATAACGATTCTCTAACAGAAGAAAATTATGAGTGCTACGATGAAGAAAATTGCCGAGTAGATACTATTATTTCAGGCGATTATACAGAAGAAAAATTAGAAAATGCAACAACAAAAGAATATACCATTGTAGGAATCTTCGATTATGGAATGCAGTATGCTTGGGGGGCTTTTAATACGCCATCTTACGATATCTATACTCTTTTAGATGAGGATGTAAAAGTAGAGAATGTAGATATTTATATTCAATATAAGAATCCTAAAAATTATAAAGAGTTAAATAATGAACTTAATCCAAAAGTCACGAATGAACTTGGAGTAGAAACTAGAAAATATGATTATGAAACGAATGACTATTTACTAGATGTCATGGGTGTTGGATTTAGTGAAGGAACATCAAAAGCCCTTTATATGATTATGGCTATTGTAATTGGTATCATTATGGTATCTAGTATCTTTGTTATTAAAAATGGATTTAGTATTTCGATTGTAGAAAGATATAAGCAATTTGGTATGTTATCGAGTGTAGGGGCTACTTCAAAACAGATTAAAAGAAGTGTATTATTTGAAGGATTCCTAATTGGAATAGTTGCTATTCCAATTGGTATTGGATGTGGACTACTTGCTGTCTTTATTTTAGTAAATCTTGTGAATTACATTATTCATGATTTTGTAGATCATGATATGATTATTTTTCATATTACTACTTTACCAATTATAGTAGCTAGTCTTACTTCAATAGTAACAATTTTCTTATCTTGTTATTTACCTGCTAGGAAAGCAGCAAAGTTATCTATTATCGATTTAATTCGTAGTAATAATTCTATTAAAATGAAATCTAGAAAATTAAAAACTCCAAAAATTATTTCTAAAGTATTTGTAGTTGGGGGAGAAATCGCCCATAAAAACTTAAAGAGGAATAAGAAAAAATATAGAACCACTGTAGTATCTCTAGTAGTTAGTATTGTTATCTTTATTTCTTTAAACTTCTTTATGGGATTAGTATTTAATACGAGTGGATATTATTTTAATGCAGGAGATTATGACTTAAGTATTTACTATTATACTCCAATTGATGACGATTCTACACAAGAAGAAGTTCATAAAAAAATGGATGATAAAATAAGAGAATTATTAAGTTTAGGAGATAGTGGCGAATATTCTATTATAAAATCCAAATTATTCTTTTCAGCAGATGAAACAATATGGTCGAAAGAGTATTTAAAATATAATGCTTATGATATTTCTGAAGATAAATATTTACCGATTCAAATTCAAACAGTTGGAAAAGAAGAATATGAAAGATTTGTTAATAAAATAGGTGGTAAAATAGAAGACTATGAGCATGGTGGAATTTTAATTGATGACGGTCTTTTATATAGTCAGGAAGATAAAAAATATCGTGAAATTAATGCTTTAGAGAACGTAAAAGAAAATGATATTTTAAAATTACAAGGAGAACAAAGTGAGGAAAATCCGAATAGGATAGAAATTAAAATATTAAAAAGAATCTCTGGGCTGGAGAGATGGCTCTCAGTGGTTA
>CAZRIC010000016.1:0-9621 GCA_964600095.1 uncultured Muribaculaceae bacterium | reverse complement strand
CAAATGAAAGAATTCTTGGTATTAGTAATCATAGAGAAGTTTATTCTTCACCAAGAATTATCGTAACAGAAGAATATTTTGAAGAATTGATTGGTAAAGATATTATCAATTCCGTTACTATTTTCATGAAGACAAAAGATGTTGATAACATTACAAAACAGTTAGATAAATTAGAAGAAAACGAAAAGAGTTCTCAAATTGGCTATGAGAATATTCATGATGAAATTAGGCAACAACGTGCTTTGGTTTTAATTGTTTCTATCTTCTTATATGGCTTTATTGCTGTTATCACATTAATTGGTGTAACAAATATCTTCAATACCATTACTACCAATATGGCACTTAGAAGCCGTGAATTTGCGATGTTAAAAGCAATTGGTATGACTAAAAAAGAGTTTAATAAAATGATTCGTTTAGAAAGTATTTTATATGGATTAAAGTCTTTACTAATTGGAATTCCAATTGGATTATTATTGACGTATGCCATTCATCATGCTTTAACAACAACTTTAGAAACATCTTATGTACCTCCATATAGTGCTATTATCATTTCTGTTCTATTTGTATTTATCATTGTATATATGACAATGAATTATTCTTTAAGAAAAATTAATAAACAAAATATTATAGAAACGATTCGAGAAGAGAATATTTAGGTATTCTCTTTTTTAGTCACTTTCTAGTCATAGAATTATGTTATCTTAATAGTAGTAAGGAGGGCTTTTATGAATATTTTATACGGATTAACGTATCGTAATCTAAAAATGAATAAAAGAAGAACCATTGTAACAATCATTGGAGTTGTTTTAGCAACCCTCTTAATTTCTGTAGTCGCAATCCTAACAACAAGTCTTTATGATAGTATTGTTAAAAATGAAAAAGAGCGCAATGGAAATTATCATGTCCGAATTTGTGATGTTACAAAAAAAGATTCTCTTTTATATAGAAACTATAGAGAAGTAAAAGAATCGTTTACTTTAAAGGAAATAGGATCTGCTTTATTAGAGAAAAGTCTAATAAAGGAAAGTGATGCTTATGGAAACTTTAAAGGTTATCTTAGAATTCTTGGATATGATAATCAGTTTCTTTATAATTATCCTTTATCTTTAGTAGTAGGGCGTTATCCAGAAAATGATAGAGAGATTTTAGTAACTTCTGACTTTATTCAAGCCTTAAAAACACCATATCAAATAGGGGATAAAATTACTCTAGAGGTAGGAGCTAGAGTAGATAAAGAAGGAAATCATTTATTACCAACAGATCTTATTTATCATATAGAGCAGAATGAAGAAGGCACTACCTATCTTATGAAAGATTTATTAGAAGAAGAAAAGATTATAGATTCTAAAAAAGAAGAATATACCATTGTAGGAATAGTAGAAGTATCAGGATATGCTTATGATGATCCTAATTATTATCTTTTTACTTATAGTAATGAGAATACAGAATATGAAGATATCTTTTTAACTTATCATAATCCAGATAATGCAAAAACAATTACAGAAGAATTAGTACAAGGAAAATATCATACGTATTCCCATGATGGTTTATTAGATCTTTTAACTATAAAATTAGGGACGGAAACGGGCGCTGCTTTTGGTGGAATTGCTGGTGTTATTATTGTTGTTATTATGGTTTCCAGTGTATTAGTAATTAGAAATGGCTTTAGTATTTCAGTGGTGGAAAGAACAAGACAATTTGGACTTTTATCTAGTATAGGGGCAACCCCAAAACAAATTCGAAAAAGTGTATTATTTGAAGGAATGTTAATTGGAATAGTTTCTATCCCGATTGGATTCTTGTTAGGTATTTTAACTTCTTATCTTTTAATTTTTATTTGTAATACTACTTTAAAAGGATATTTAGACTTTTTAGAATTATCTCTTTCTTGGGTAACTGTCGTAGTCGCATTTCTTCCAACTATCCTTACAATTTTCTTATCGTGCTATGTACCATCTCTTTTAGCATCTAGAATCTCTCCTGTTGAAGCAATTAGAAATAATCATGAAATTAAAATGACAAAAAAACAATTAAAGACTCCAAAGATTATTTCTAAACTATTTGGAATAGGTGGAGAAGTTTCCTACAAAAATTTAAAGAGAAGTAAGAAAAAGTATCAAACTACAGTACTTTCTTTAGTTGTAAGCATTATCGTTTTTATTACTTTATCTTCTTTTATTGACATTGTCTTTTATGTCTTATTAGGATATTATGATAATGCCGTTAGTTGTGACTTAGTGATAACAACATCTCTCTATGATTCTTCTAATCTTTCTAAAGAGGAAATTAATTCTAGATTAAAAGAATTAGAAAATAGAGTAGTAGCAATCGATGGAATTGATAGATATGCAGTAGAAAGAATAGATTATCTTTCTACGAGTGATTCTAGTCTTTTTAAAGAAGACTATTATCCATACTATGAACTTACTCATAGAAATTTAGATGATTTTTACTTTAGTATTCAAATATCTACTGTAGGAGAACAAGAGTACGAAAGATTTGTTAATAGTTTGGGAGGAAAAGTAGAAGATTATCAGGACGGCGCTATTTTAATTGATAAAGTGTCTTTAGAATACAATAAAAAATTTCATGAAATGAATCTTTTGAATGTACAAGAAGGAGAGACTTTGACTTTATATGACGCTTTAGATAAAAGTACTAGAGAAATAAAAATCCTAAAAAGAACAGATAAAAAACCACTATCCTTACCAGATGGTGTTACAAAAGAAGATAGTATTTATTTGATTGTATCAGATTCCTATATGAAAAAGTTATCTTTGGGAACCTCTGAAATGAGTATTTATATAAATGCTAAAAATACGAAGCCTATTATCGAAAAATTAGAAGAATTAAATAGTGGTTCTGATTTATTTACCTATGAAGATTATCAATCTGAAGAGAGAACTGAAAAGTCTATTCGCTTACTCGTATTTATTATTTCTTATGGATTTATAGGTATTATTACACTGATTGGAGTAACGAATATTTTTAATACGATTACTACGAATATGATACTTAGAAGTCGTGAATTTGCGATGCTTAGAGCAGTTGGAATGACTACTAAAGAGTTTAATAAAATGATTCGTTTAGAAAGCATTTTTTATGGATTAAAGTCTTTAATGATAGGAATATCGGTATCCCTTTTTCTAACTTATTATATGAATACTAGTTTATCAAAATGGATTGCAAAGAGTTATCAATTTCCTACTATGACTATTTTAATCTCTACTTTATTTGTATTTATTGTAGTATATATGACAATGCATTATTCTTTGAAACAAATTAATAAGCAAAATATTATAGATTCTATTAGAGAAGAAAATATTTAATATTTTCTTTTTTTATGATATAGTAATAATAGTAGAGGAGTTGTACTTATGAATTGTCCAAATTGTGGAAATAAAATAGAAAATAATCAAAAATTTTGTCCAAGTTGCGGTAGAGCGCTTACTATAGAAAATAATAATAGTGAGAATAATCAGGAATCTAAAAGTGGACTTATTATGATAGCAGCAATCATAATAATTGCTCTAATTGTTGGAGTAGGTGTCTTTTTACAAAATAGAAATAGTGATTCTACTTCAGATAATAACGATAAAAAATTAGAAAATAGTAATAGTGTAGTATCAAATAGTAATACTACTAGTAATCAAAATACAAATCAATCAACTAATACGAATACAAATACTAGTACTAACAAAAATTCGAATACTAATAGTAATAAGACACCCGAAAAATTAACTTGTACTCAAAGTTTACAAGACCGATATGGAACTTATTATGCTACTCATAATTATACTTTTAAAAATAATCAGCTAGCTTCTTACAAAATGGTAATGACCGCTAATTTAAATAAACAATCTTATCAATATCGAGATAATATAATAGCTACTTATGATAAAGCATATGCACAATATAAAGCAGTATCAGGAATTAAGATTTCCTCTAATAAGAGAAAAGATGGATTTGATTATGTTGTCGAAATAGTAGATTCAAAAAAAGTAGATAAGGAAAAACTAAAAAGTATGAATTTATATTTAATTAACTATTCAGGAATTAAAATGGAAGCTTATAAAAAGGGAGCAGTTTGTAAATAAAAAAGAGAGAAAAGGTATTATTTTCTCTCTTCTTTATGGTATAATAAATCTAAGAATGGAAAGGATGATATTATGAAAAGAAAATATATTTTGCTTGTATTTATTGTATTATTATTAGTTGGATGTAAAAGTCAAAAATTATCTTGTACCAAAGTACTTACAGAGACAAAAGAGGCAAATATGGATGAGAGAATTAGTTTGACTTTTAAAAAGAAAAAATTAACGAATACAATTTATTCTTTAAATTATACGTTTGCTGATAACATAGATTCTAATGTTGAAAATGCTCGTAATTCTTTAGAAGAACAATATTCTATTTATAAAGATTCTAAAGGAGTAAAGTATTCTTTTTCTAATATGGATCAAGGATTACATTTTCAATTAGAATTAAATAAAGACAAACTAAGCGATGAAGAAAAAGACGTTTTTAGTAATTTAGTAAATTATAAAACTTATCAGGATGCGCAAGAAGAATTAATTAAAGAGGGGTATCAGTGTAAATAAGGAGATGTTGTATGTCCAAAAAGAAAAGCAAGAAGAAAAATTCTTCCAATACTAAAAAAGAAAAAAAGGTTGTAAAAGAAGAATTAGTAGTAGAAAGCAGTATCCCATTATGTTCTAATTGCTCTACTCCAGTTACCAGTAAGTACTGCCCAAACTGTGGAAAACCAGTAGAGAAAGAAGAAGTAAAACAAGAGGAAAATAAGAAATTATGCCCAAATTGTTTTACTTTAGTAACTAGTAAGTACTGTCCTAATTGTGGCAAAAAAGTAGACGAAAAAGAAGAAGAAAAGAAAGAAGAACAACCTAGACTCTGTTCAAAATGTTCTACTCCGGTTACTAGTAAATATTGTCCAAACTGCGGTACTTTAGTACTTAAAGATGTATTTTTAGAAGAAGAAAAAGAACCAGCACAAGAAATGAGTAATTCATCAACACTACCAGAACCAGTATCTGAAACCAAGATAGAGAAAGAAACAGAACCAACAGTACCTTCCGTTTCTTCTATTGGTATGCCTGGAGTAGTACCAATCCCAAATGCAGGAATGGATCACAATGTAATAAAGCAGTATAATTTTTCAAATGAAGCACAACAAGAACCAGAAGAAAAAAAGTCTAAAAGTTTTTTAATTCCTATATTAGTTATTTTAATTTTTATTATAATTGTTATAACAATTGTTATATTAGTAACTAGACCTTCAAAAAAAGAAACTTCAAAAGAAAATAAGAATAGTCATGTAATACCAGATTCTTCTAGTAATGTTCCTGATTCTAATTCTAATAGTAAGGAAGAAGATAAGGATGATGCTTTAGTACTAAGCTGTGTGTTAACATCTGATTATGAAGAAGGAATTAAATCGATTTCTAAATCTACTTATACTTTTAAAAATAATAAAATTGTTGAATCTTTAGAAGAAGAGATTCTCGAATTTGATGAAAAGGGAATGCAATATTATAATATTTATTTAGATAATGTAAGAGAAGAATTATTGGATGATAGTTATTACTTTGATAATACTACCTTAGAAATGATAAAGACAGAAAATAGGGTAGGCCTTTCTTATAGAACTGATTTAACAGCAGATCCTAAGAATTCAAATAATAATTTGGACTTATTAGGAACTACCTATCAAAGCGCTAAAAAAGAATTAGAAAAAGAAGGATATCAGTGTAAATAGGAAGTAGTATTTAGGTACTATTTTCTTTTATTTTTATAGAAAAATAAGATAATTTATAAAAAAACTCAAATTTTTTTAAAAAGGTATTGTCAAAAAGAAAAAAATAAGGTACAATGAAATAGTCATTGAAAAAAAGGAATTCAATGGGCCTGTAGCTCAGCTGGTTAGAGCGCACGCCTGATAAGCGTGAGGTCGATGGTTCAAGTCCATTCAGGCCCACCATTTATGGCCCGTTGGTGAAGTGGTTGAACACACATGCCTTTCACGCATGCATTCATGGGTTCAAATCCCGTACGGGTCACCAATTTGTAAACTAACCCTTTTATTAAAGGGTTTTTTGTTGCTTTCATTATTTTTACCTCTTACTTACAATAAAAAAAGCAAATAATTTTGCTTTAAATAAAATCTAATATATTTTTAATAGTAGTCTCTAATAAGCTATCTAATTCTTCTTTAGTATAATATTTTAATACCTTAGTACTTAATTTTTGAACCTTTAAGAATTCAATAGTCTTTTCAATATCTTTTTCTTGAATAGAAACTCTATCAATTTCTTTGGTAGCTTTGGTACATCTTTTAATATGTTTAATATCTAATCCATTAGAAATATAGTTATTATTATAACTTCTAAATTCTCTTTGCTTGATAATTCTTAATTCTACTTTAGAAAGATTTGCTAAAGCAGAATTTTTTTTCGCTTTTTCTTTGAAATGAATATTCCAAAAGTAGTCAGTATAAAGATGTGTAAAATAACCAAATAGTAAAGGTTTATCAAATACTTGATTACCGTATTGTTTTAAGAAAGCAAGATGCATTTCTTTTTCCTCATGCCTATAGTGAGTGTATCTATGAGATATTTCTTTAGAAACATCTTTAATACTATAAGCATTGTTGATATCAGGTAAGATACTTCCTAATAGGAATAGTTCATAGTCATTAGGAGAATATGATAAGTTATCTTTTAACCTTTTAGCAATCTCTATATGAATTTTCCAATTCGGCATTTTATCACTCCTAGTCCTGTTTTTTCATTATAACAAATATTATAATTGGTTTCAATGACAAAATAAAAAGGTTAATATGTTAACCTTTTGATATCAAAATGGTGTCCCCTTAGGGGCTCGAACCCTAGACCCACAGATTAAGAGTCTGTTGCTCTACCAACTGAGCTAAGGAGACATAACTAATTGACAAGTATCATTATAGCACATCTTTTTTAAGATTTCAAATATTTCTGTAAAAAATTTTTTTATTTTAAAATGTGGTATAATGAAATCGGTGATAGTATGAAAAAGATTTTCCCTTTCTTATTAACTTTTTTAGTGTTTTCTTTTATTATTTTAGATACATTTAGAATAATACCAGATACTGTTTTTTATGATGATGACTTTGGTTTTGAAAGATTAAAAAGTAATTTAGATAAAGATTCTGATTCCATTGATGATTATCAAGATATTGTTGAAGGCGCTAGAGAGTATGTTTCTTTAAAACCTCCTTATAAAAGTGCTTATTATAAGGGTGGATATCCTTTAGATGAATATACCGTTTGTACAGATGTTATCTGGTATGCTTTTTCTAATGCTGGATATGATTTAAAAAGTATGGTTGATGAAGACATTAAAAATAACTTGGAAGAGTATACAACTATAGAAAAACCAGATCCTAATATTGACTTTAGAAGAGTTAGAAATTTAAAAATATTTTTTGATAGACATGCTATTTCCTTAACAACAGATACTAGAAAAAAAGAAGAATGGCAAGGCGGAGATATTGTTATCTTCGAAGGACATATTGCTATTATATCGGATAAGAGAAATAGAAGAGGAACACCTTATTTAATTCATCAAAGTAGAAGACCAAATAAAGAAGAAGATTTCTTAGTAGAATATTCGAATTATCATAAAATATTAGGCCATTATAGATTTAATCCTTCTATTAAGTATTAAATGTTATAAAATGGTTATATTAATAAAAAATAGGGTACTTGTGTTACTCTTTTTTTAATTACTCCCATGTTTTAAAATGAATAATAGAGGTGTCGTATGAAAAAAAGAGATGTTGGATTTACATTAGTAGAATTACTTGCAGTATTAGTTATTTTAGCTTTATTAATACTCCTTGCAGGTAGTTCAGTTATTAAATTAATTAATGGTTTAGAAAAAGATGATGATTCTAATGAATTATATAAATCTAGAAGAAAAACAGTAGAGAATGCTGCAGAACAATGGTCATTGGATAACTTGGATAAGTTTGATGATATTGAAGGAAGTACCATTAAGGTAGGTTTGGATGTCGTTTTTATTATGGATGCATCTGGAGGTATGAGATTATCAATGCCTGGTTCATCACATATAGGAAAAACTTTAGCAATGCTTAAATCAGCTGATATAGTTTTACAATCTTTACAAGATAATGATTTGAATAGGGTTGGATTTGTATTTTTTGGTGGAACTGCTACAACATCAATATGTGGAAGAGATGAAAATGTTGATGTAATTCCTTTAACTAGTGCTCAAAATGTAAAGTTTGAGTATAATACAGTAAATCAATCTGGAGTAGAAACTGTGTTGAATCTAAAGGTAATGAAAGATAAAGTAGAATTAAAACCAACAAATGGTGTAACAAATGAGAAAGTTAGTCCTATTTCTCTTGGAAAAGGAACAAATACAATAATGGGAATACAGTTTGCTACAGAACTATTTTTAGATTCTAGAAAGAGTGAAGAATCTCGTATACCAGTTGTTATTCTACTGACAGATGGAGAACCTAGTGTTGGAAAAACTGGTCAGATGGATATTTTAAATTTTAATGAATTAACTGGTTTAGATTGGGGTGCTGGTGGAACGACTTGGTGTTTAGGTGGTAGCACATGGAATGTTGCTAAAGAAAAAGCAAAAACTTTAGATAATCAGTCTACAAATTATACATATGGATTCTGTCCAAAGGCTGGAACAAAAGTTACTAATGAATTAAAAGGTCTATCCTCATCAAAAATTACTGAAAATTCGGCTGTAATGTATTGGAATACTGTTGCTAGGGCTGCAGCTGCTAAGCAAGAAATATCAAGAGCTTATAAAGGTAGTAAAGTTTTCTTTTATACATTTGGAATAGGATTAACGTCAGATTTAGGAAGATTCGTTCTAGCTCCTAATAAAGATAATTTAGATAATATGAGTAGTACCAGTAGTACTAGATGTAATAAAATAAAAAAATCTGGGGGAACTCATTGTAGTGGTAATTATTATGATTATTATGACCATTTGTGGCATATTGAAATTGAGGAACAACTTTATAATCTTATAATTTCAAGAAATGATCCAACATCACCATATTATTCTACGTATTCTAAATATAGTTATCCTTCTATTAAAGATTACAATTATCCAACAGAGGCTTATACAGATAATAATATGACATTAGAATTTTTGCAACAAAAATTTTCGCACATTTCAGATGTAATTAATAAAGCTACTAAAGTTACAACAGTATGTGTTACTTTAGATAAATTGTTAAGAGAAGGATACTTAAATAGTAATGCTCCTAAGAGTTTAAAAATAGATAAGACTGATATGAAGAATCATTATGTAATTGTTAGTATGAATGAAGCAACTAATCAATATGCATACACTTATTTGGATAATAATAGTGCTGAAGATTCACCAGCTATTGAGACATGCAAAACTTATTTGGAGAAAAATCCAGAAGATTAAAAGTATAAAATGAAATCTCTTATTCCATAATAGGAATAGGAGGTTTTTTTATGGATCAAAAGAAGTATAAAATTTTAGTAGATAAACATACACCAAAAGAGAATCGTCTTTATAATGGATTAATTGCTTTTATAA
>CAZRIC010000015.1:0-12706 GCA_964600095.1 uncultured Muribaculaceae bacterium | reverse complement strand
AAAATCATATTTTTTATCATTTAATTGCCATTCAACAAATTCGTATCCTTCTCTTGTTGGATCTTCTGGTTCTTCTACTTTATTACCAGTTTTTACGAATTGTTTTTCCACTGCTGTACCGCCTTTAGAATCAAATGTTACAACATATTGATTTCCAAAGAAAAGGCAATACAAAGTTATACCTAGAGTAATGGCAATAACAACTCCAAGCATAACAAAAACTTGCTTCTTTTCCATAAAACCTCCCTGTATGATGACCTTATCATCTATATACATTATACAAATTTTAAAAAAGTGAAGTCAATAAAAAAAAGGAAAAAATGTTATTTTTCTTATTATTTTTCTACTTATAAAGAAATTTTAAACGATTGATCACTTTCTTTTCGATTCTAGAAATATAAGATTGACTAATTCCTAAAGCATTTGCTACCTCCTTTTGAGTCATTTCTTCTTTATTATTAAGGCCATATCGTAAAGTCATAATTTCTTTATCACGTTTATTCAACTTCTCTATTTCCTCATACATTATTCTTTTTTCTGTTTCTTCTTCTAATCCTCTAGTAACAATATCTTCTTCTGTACCTAAAATATCTTCTAAATGAAGTTCATTCCCTTCACTATCAAAACTAAGGCTATCCTCAAAAGAAACTTCACTTCGTCTTTTTTTGTTTTTTCTTAAAAACATCAATATTTCGTTATCGATACACCGTGAAGCATAGGTTGCTAACTTAATGTTTTTATCCATATTATAAGTATTAATTCCTTTTATTAATCCAATCGTTCCTATGCTAACCAAATCTTCTAAATCAACACCTGTATTTTCATATTTCTTAGCCAAAAAAACTACTAGTCGCAAATTATGTTCTATTAATTTAGACTTTGCTTCTTTATCACCTTTTTGAATATAGAAAAGTTCTTCCTCTTTCGATAGAGGTTCTGGTAACTTATCTAAACTACCTACAAAATAAACAGGCTTAAAAAATAAATTTTTAAAAAACAACCATATTTTCTTTATCATTCTATCCTCCTAACATAGTATTATGAAGCAAAAAATCAATACCATCTATCCGTATATCTTCATCCATAATACCTAAATAGACATTTCTCCACCTGCTTCCTTCTATCCACACCTCCTTTAAGGATATACATTTTAATAAACTGACTCCCTGTACCGTTCTATAAGGGAGAAAAAAAGTTTTACTTTTAGTATCTACTTTTTCTTTAGATGCTAAAATAACTGGTCTATTCTTGTAAGTTAAAGTATTCCCACTATCACAAAATCCTACTCCATTGATAAGAGAATCTCCTAAAGAAAAAGTAATCGTTTTATAAAATTGATATTGTTCTCTCATCGATTTCATTTTACGTACATAATAAGCTATACAAACAGGTGATAACAATAAAAGGCCAAAAAAATTTAATTGATAACTATTAGAGATAAAAGAAGAGGCCACTCCTTCATAAGAAAATGTTGTATTCCATAAATAAATCATTCCACCTAAAATCATACTAGCAAAATAAAAGTATCCTATATTTTTAATAAAATAAGAAAAATTTCGATAAGAAAATGTACTAATAATCATAAGAATACTAACTATTATTTTCAGAAACAATAGTAGCAAATTAGAAATCGGTAAAAATAAAATAAGAACACTTAAGCTACCTAAAAAAGCACCTAATACTAAATGATTAAAACTAGTCATTCTCTTTAAGATAAGAGAGACACTCATTAACAATAACAAATCAATCAAAAAATTAAAAATAAGGAGCAAATCTATATACACTTTCATCGTATCACCACTATCATTATAAAAAAAAAGAAACACTAAAAGTGTCCTTTTTTGTATTTTTTATTTAAATCATCTAACTTATTATTGTTGAACTTCTTCATTAAATTTTAATAATAATTGTTCTAATAAAGTTACATCCGTAATCTCTTCTAACCCATTATTGTTATCATATTCACAAAACATAGTATTTGTATAATCCTCTTGATCAATTAAATAAACATAATTCTTTGAATTGTGTTCTGTATTATATACTACTGAATATTTTTTATTGTCACTTAGAGTTAGTATTTCACCTTGATTTAGCATCTTCATATCCTCCTACAATTTGTTCATTTTCTAAAGAAGCATTAAAATCAATAAATTGATTTTGTAATTGTCTTAGTTTTTTAGAATTTTTAAAATATTTTGCAACAAATCCACCTGTTGCTACTGATAGTAGTGCTGTTAATGGTGTTATGTTTTGACTAAATGCTTCCCAAGAAGTCATGGAACTAAGTTGTTGTTGAACCAAATGTTGAATATCTTGATCTTGAAAATAGAAAGAAGTTGCTGCAGTCAAAATACAAATTCCTGCAAGTAGTTCTGCTCTACTTTTAGCTTTTTGGGCATCATTCATAGCTCTTTCATGCCTTAAAATAGTAAACTTTCTTGCTGGATTTTTATCTATATGATTCAATTCCACCTTTGCTTCTTTTTCTGAATAAAACCTTAATTCACCTTTTTCTTCTTGATTAACTATTGTTTCTTCATTTTCTTCTCTTTTTTGATAAATAACAGAATCATAATAACGTTGAGTTGATTCTACGTATTTCTTACCTTCTTCAGTATCTTCTAATTTATAATCCATAACTCTATCTTGCAAATATCCAACAAAGCCATCTCTATCTAAAGCAAATCCACCATAATAACCTTCTGGATATTTCAATTTATCATAAGATACTGTAGCAGCAATTCTACCGACACCTTTATCAGCAGCATAATGAGCCGTAATCATTACTTCTGGATTAGAATCTTGTAAAGCTTTAACGAACTGTTGAAACATGTTCTCACTTACCGTATAATTTAAGTTTTTTCCACTCATACTTTGAGAAAATTCCGCTTCTGTTTCTGGAAATATAATTCTTCCTAAAGCATTTCCATAATATCCTCTTGGTTGATTTAATTTTTCCATAGGTACTGAAGTAATAAGCGTTAATTGTTCTTCTTGATAATTTCTTCTAACCCATTTTCCATTTATTTCTACATCTGGATTCATTCGTTTTAATTCACCAATAAAACTTTTCAAATAAGAAATATCCTTACTCTCAACTCTATAATAATGAACTCCTTGATCCATGTTAGAATTTCTATTCATTGGTTTTGCGCAAAGGGCGTTGTAAGCTTCTAATATATCTTCTGCTGTATTTAAGTTTGCTCCCCAATTTGCTACTCGCAATAAATCTCTTTCGCTTAGTACACCTTGTTTAATATAGTCTAGTTTAAAATATATTTTTCCCTCTTGCTCCACAACTAAAGACATAGAACCATCGGGTTGTATTATCTCCCTTGCTTCTGGACACATTGCTTTAAATTTCTCATATTCTTCTAATTTTGAATTATTTATAATTTCCATATCGTATCCTCCATAATGTAATTATATAATTTTTTATTTCTCTTGTCTACAATTTTAATTACACTTACTTTAAAAAAAAGGCTTAAAAGCCTCTTTTCTTTAAGAATGATGGAATAATATCATCGTCATCATCTGAATCATCAGTATCCGTTTCTTCATGTCTAGTCACAGATGGAGTTTCTGGTTTTGTATAAGAATGATATAAAGGTTCTGTTTCTTGATCAAATCCTGTTGCAATTACCGTTACAATAATTTCATCTGTTAAGTTTTCATTGATAACAGCTCCAAAAATTGTATTCATATCTGTATTTGCACTTGTACGAATTACTTCGTTTGCTTCTTCTACTTCAAATAATGTTAAGTTATTACCACCCGTTACATTAATAATAGCATCGGTTGCTCCACTAATACTTGTTTCTAATAGAGGACTAGATACTGCTTGACGTGCAGCTTCCGTTGCTCTATTCTCACCAACACCGATTCCAATACCAATCAATGCACTTCCACGTTTTTCCATTACTGTTTTAACATCCGCAAAGTCTAGATTGATTAAACCTGCTACAGCGATCAAATCAGAAATTGATTGAACACCACGACGTAATACATTATCTACTTCTTTAAAAGAATCTAGAAGAGGAGTCTGCTTATCAATAATTTCTCTTAATCTATCATTTGGAATAACAATAAGCGTATCGACATTTTTCTTTAGTTCCTCTAAACCAGCAATAGCTTGCTCCATTCTTTTCTTTCCTTCAAATGAAAATGGTTTTGTTACAATTCCTACTGTAAGAGCACCTAATTCTTGAGCGATTTGAGCTACTACTGGAGCAGCTCCTGTTCCAGTTCCTCCACCCATTCCGCAAGTTACGAAAACCATATCGGCACCTCTTAGAGATTCCTCTATTTCTTTTTTGCTTTCCAAGGCAGCTTCTCTACCAATATCTGGTTTGGCACCAGCACCTCTACCACCAGTTAAACTTTCACCTATTTGAATTTTTGTTGGAGCTTTAGAACAATTTAAAACTTGTAAATCTGTATTTGCTACTATAAATTCTACTCCCTTTACTCCTGAATCTATCATACGATTAACGGCGTTATTTCCTCCGCCACCAATTCCAATGACTTTTATTTTTGCTATTTGATCCATTTCTAATCCAAACATATTTTATATCCTCCTATTATTCGTTAAAAAAATATCCAAATATTTTTCCCAACATGCTATCATTTGCTGATTCTACTGAACTTTTTCTAACGGTTGCAAGTGTCGATGCATCCTCGTTACTAATCATTGAATAGTTCTTTCCTTTTAATTTTAATTTACTGATAAAGTAAACTATATTTCCAACACATGATGAATATTTGTTATTACGTATACCAAGTAATTTAACATTTCCTATGCTTACATTCTTACCTAATACCTGTGATGCTACATATTCAATATCATCCATATTACTAGTACCACCTGTTATTATCATATAATCAATTTGCTTGGTTGTCAATATATTCAACTCTTTTTTTGCTAGATTTAAAATCTCCTCTAACCTAGAAGAGACAATCTCTGACACTTCAAATTGGTTAACTTTTAAAGATTTATCTACTGATGTAGAAATTTCATAAGTATCACTTACATTCGCATTTCTTTTATGAGCTAAAGCAAAAGAATGCTTTAATTTATTAGCTGTTTCTAAATCTGTTTTGTACATATAGGCAATGTCACTATCTACATTTTTACCTCCCATATGAATAACAGAACTCTTTACAATTACCCCTTTATTGTACAAAGAAAGAGACGTAGTTTCACTACCAATATTAATAATTGCCCCTATTTTTTGATCAATATCTTTATTTTTAAAAGCATATAAATCTCCAATATTATTAATAGAAATATCTACTACTTCTATACCTAATCCCTCTAATAAACTGATAACAGAATATACATTTTTTTTAGGAGTTGTAACTAAGATTCCTCTTACTCCTAACACACTACCCATTTGATTATAAGGATCTTTCACTACTTTATCATCTACTCTAAAATCCACTGGAAGAACAGTTACAAATTCTCTATCTCCAAGTGGTTTAGAAGCTACTGCTGCTGCTAAAACATTTGAAATGTCCTCATGAGTAATTCCAATATTTTCATCAGAAACAGTAATTTCTGCCTTAACGATAGAATATTCTGCAAAATAAGATGGAATAGAAGCAATTACTCTTCGAATAGGAATTCCTAGCATCTGTTCTACATCTTGAATAGCATCTTTCACACAAGCACTAGCCTTTTCTACATCCGTAATTAATCCTTTTTTAATACCACTAGAACGATAAGATGATGCTGCAAGCAAATTAAGTTTGTTCTGAAAAAGTTCACAAACAACTACTTTTATACTATCTGAACCAATATCCACACTAGTATAAACATGCTTCATACAACCATCTCCTATAATCTAACATATATTATACTATAAAATTTTAAAAATGTAAAAGAAAATCCCAACTATAAATAGGATTTTTATGATAATCATTTCTTGCCATAATTTTTTCTTATAAGAACTTTTCACTTTTCTATCTATCGAACTTTTATTATTTTAAAAATGCATATAAAAAGAGGATTATTTATCCTCTAATATTTCTAAGTAATCTCCACTATCTAGATGAAGGATTCCTTTTTTACTACCAAAGCCTTCTACATATTCTAAATAATTATAAATTCTTTCAAACTTTGGTAGTGTCACATAAACATAATTTCCATCATTCATTGCCATTAAAAATAATTCTGCATCCACATCTGTCGGATAATATCGAATTTCAGATATCTTTCTAAGTACATCATTAGGAACCTTTATCATATTCTTCAAGAAACGTTTATAGACATCCTCTGGAATTTGATTTAAGACAGTAGGCACATGATAATCCCCTTCTATTTTTGTTCCATCTTGTAATACAATCTTATTCTCAGGCTGATAATAAAATAATGGTTTATTCTCTTCAATAGTAATCACTACTTGTTTTAAGAAATTTCTTTTTTTTACAGAAGCTTTTAAAACTAAATCGTTTTGATTTAACTTTTTTTCTATTTTAATACTAGAAGTTGGTATTGTCTTTGGATATTCTCGAATGCCTGCCATATCAATAACTTCTTGATCACTTAAATAGTAGTTTCCTTTAACAACGATGGATTGAATAGGAACCTGCAACAACAGATAAATAATAGTCCCTAAAAGCACAAATCCTAAAAAAACTAGAAAAACATTATGAAAGCGAATTCTTCTTTTCTTTTGTTTATTTTTTCTTTCTTTCTCCTTTTTAACTGTCGTTCTCGTTTTAGGCTTTATCTGTGTTTGTTTCACTTTATTCTTATTCCTAGATACTCTAGTTGCTTTTACTGGAACATTTTTTCCTTTTTTTGGTTTTGACATTGTATCACCTATTCTACAAATTCTTGTTCAACTTTTAGCTCTATCCCATATTTTTCTTTTACTTTTCCTTGAATTTCTCTTATTAACTTTTTAATATCATCTCCGCTAGCATGACCTTTATTAATAATAAAATTAGCATGTTTCTCACTAACAGTAGCATCTCCGATACTATATCCTTTATAGCCAATTTCTTCAATTAATCTACCAGCGAAATCTCCCTCTGGATTTCTAAAAACAGAACCTGCTGATGGATAATCCAAAGGTTGTGTTTCTACTCTCCTTTTTTTTCTATCCTCAATTAATTGCATAATTTCTTCCGCATTTCCCTTTTTTAATAAGAGAGTTGCTTCTAAACAAATGTAATCAGGATGTTGTTGTAAAAAGGAAGAACGATAATGAAATTTCATATCATAATTCGTCATTTCTACTACACGATAATGAGGTGTTAAAACCTTCACACTTTTGATAATATAGCCCATGTCACTTTTATAGGCTCCTGCATTCATATAAACAGCACCGCCAACTGTTCCTGGAATTCCTGTTGCAAATTCTATTCCCGTATAACCTAAACGAGATAATCTAGTTGCTAACTTCGTTAACGAATAACCAGCACCAACACGAATTTCTTTTCCCTTAATCTCTAAATCATTTAGTTTATCAAGCTTAATTAAAATTCCATTATAAAAGGAATCACTAAAAATTAAATTAGAACCTTTTCCCAAAATTTTATGTTTTATTTGATTCTCTCTTAAAAATTTCAATAAAATAATTAAACCATCGATATCATTAGGAATTACAATTCCTAACGCATGACCACCTACTTGATAAGTAGTATATTCTTTTATATCAACATCTGATAGAACAGTTCCAATATCTAATTGTTCTATGCTTTTTATTATATCCATATTATCTTTTTCCCTCTATTAATTTTTGGATTTCTTGATAGATGATAGTTGCACTATTTGGTACTCCTAATTTACTTAAATTTTGTTTCATTTCCTCTTGCTTTTTAGTAGATACCAAAATAGATTTCACTGTTTTTATTAAAAGAGTAGGATTTAAATCCTTTTCCTCTATTAAAAGAGCAGCTTCTGCATTAACCAAATCCATAGCATTTTTAAATTGATGATTATTAGGTACATAAGGACTTGGAATTAATATAGAAGGTACTTTTAAAGCCATAATTTCACTCAATGTAGAAGCACCTGCCCGAGTAATCATTAAATCTGTATTTTTCATAATACGAGTCATATTATCAATGTAAGGAACCACTTTTACATTACTTGGAAAAGAACATTTTTTTATCTCTTCATAATCATTTTTTCCAGTAACAAATAAAAATTGATAAGGTTCATCTCCCACTTTTGGAAGAGTATCCTTTAATACCTCATTTACACTACTAGCCCCTAAGGATCCCATAACAATAAGAACTAATTTTTTAGAATCCTCTAATCCTAATTCTGATTTTTTCATTGGTTCCTTTTTAATAGCATCTTCACTACATGGATTTCCTGTAAAAACTGTTTTTTCTTTTGGAAAACTACTCATAGAAGATTTAAATGATACACCAATTAAATCTGTATGAGAAGCTAAAGAAAGATTGGCTTTCCCTGCTACACTATTTTGTTCATGCAAAAATGTTTTTATACCTAATTGATGAGCTGCTGATAAAACTGGTACCGTCACATAGCCACCAACACCAATTACAATATCTGGTTTAAATTCTTTTAACCACTTGATACATTTTTTCTTAGCTTTATATAAGCAATGAATGACTTTCACATTTTTCCATAACTGTTTTCTATTAAAGCCATAAACTTCAATAGAACGAAAAGGAATTCCTTCTTTAGGAACAATATCTTTCTCCATACGATTATGAGTACCAATATAAAGAAATTCACTATTTGGTTCTTTTTCTTGTATTTTATGAATAATAGCTAAAGCAGGATAAATATGTCCTCCTGTTCCTCCAGCACTGATGACTACTCTCATTTCATCACATCCTTATCGTTATTATATCATAATTATATGCAAAAGAATAGAAAAAATATATCACAAAAAAAAGGACTATTTCCTTTTTTCTTTTTTATCTTGATAAGTTTCTGTTGCCAAAACAGAATATAAATCTGGATGATTTTCCCCACAAGCGTCTAATAAGGCAACATCACTATATAATGGAGTTCCATCTGCTTCTCTTTTTTCAAAATAAGCTTTTAAGCTAGGTACAGCATCACATAAGTCTTGAGATTCTACTAGAATACTTTGTAATTGTCCTCTATTCGTACTTTTAAAAGAAATTCCTAATTCCTCTAATATCGCATTCATTAATACAGTAACTTGATTTCTTAGATAGAAAAGCATTCTTTCTTCCCCTATTCTAGATGTTTCTGCTATATTCTGTAATAATTCAAAATTATCGGATAATTTTTCTCCTTTTATCTTACACTTAGCTCTTTGAATCATACCGTAAATTCTTAATTTTCTACTATTCCATTTATAACCTTCTAAATATTTTTCTCTTACTACCATAAGACGAGTAAAAACACCTAGCATTAACATTTTTTCTGTTATTGTAAATCTTTTTGATAAATTTCTTCCTTTATCAGTATCAATAACTCCTCTATAATAAGTCTCTAATGCTTCTTTCATTTCAACATTATCTCTAGATAAATAATTTGAAATACCATTTCCACGTTCTGTTATTTTTTTACTTTCCGCATTTAATAATACTTTTGCTTCCTCTGCATTTCTAGTAATTTCTACAATGCATCTAGTTAATTCATTACTAAGAATATCATATTCAGAAGGAGCAAACTCTCCTTTATCTAGTTGTAATAATAATGGTGTAATAGAACTACTTTCTATTGTTTTTGACATAATAATCCCCCTTTTTCAGTGTGCTATTATACCACATTTCAAAAAATATGCAAATTAAAAGAAATTATAGAATTATAATCTCTTTTTTTGTTCATGAAGAGCTAAAACAAGAGCATCAGGATAACTTCTGCCTTCCATTAAACTAGTTGAAGAAAGCCTTGCTTCTAAGTCTTTATCTTCTGTTTCTACAATTACTTCATCTTGAAATAATTGATGATAAAATGATTCTTCTAAAACCACTCCATTAGCAGCATCTACTATCATACCATCAGCATTTCTTACCACAGTATGATAACAAGTACCTTCAAATGGCATTGGTAATAAAGAAGTAATTAAGGTAGATTTTGGCATTCTACTCATTAATTTCCAAGATATATTATGACAATCCTCAATAGATGGAAAATGCTCTAAAACATAACATACTCTATGATTATTACAAAAATATTTGGCAGTAGAAAAGAAAGTTATATTTCCTAATTTCTCACTATGGATTGTAATTTGTCCCTGATGACTACTTACCTTTTCAATATAAGGAGTTTTCATAAGAAAATCTTTTACATTGTCCTCTAGTTCATCTACTATATTATGTCCTGTTAGTCTTAACATAGAAACATAATCGACATTTAAGTTATATTGATATTTTTCTAATAATCTATAAAAATTAGGAATTTGTTCTGGTAAATGATTAAAAAGATAACTATGTAGTATCCAAAAAAAGCTAGTATAATCACTTTCCATTACCCCATAATCCTCAGCTATCAATTTTCTATCAATATTGCTAATAGAACAAAATTCATCCAAAAATCTTTTAAATAAAACATCATTAGAAAAACGATATTTATTTTCATACTCATGGCATATTTGTGTATACGTCATAAACTGACCTCCAATAGGTGCTATTATATCGTTTTTATTTTTTCTGTCAAGTCTTTGGATCATAAGCTTGCAGATATTCGTACAGCTCATTTGCTACCTTAATAGGCAATATTTCTTGCAATTGTTCTATGGTCAAACTTTTTAAAGCTGTTACTGTTTTATATTTCTTTAATAATTGTTTTTTTCTCTTTTCTCCTATCCCAGCTACAGGATCTAAAATACTAACAAGTGTTCCTTTACTACGGATTTGTTTATGATAATTAATAGTAAAGTTATGTACCTCATCTTGCATTCTTTCTAGTAAATAAAATAAATTACTTTTTTTATCAATATTATATTCTTTTTCCTCTGTAAGCAAAGCATTCGTAGTATGTCTATCATCCTTTTTAAGACCTACTACCATAATTGGTAAGTAAAGGCTATTTACAATTTCTTTTGCCGCATGAATTTGTCCTAGTCCACCATCCACAATAATTAAGTCTGGACGTTCTAGATTTTCTTTTAAGACTCTAAAATACCTTCGATAAATAACTTCTCTCATAGTATTATAATCATCATTTTTATCAATAGATATCTTAAATTTACGATATTCATTTTTAGCTGGTTTTCCATTTTTAAAAACTACCATACCTGAAACATTATAAGTTCCAAAAAGATGGGCATTATCAAATATCTCAATACGATCTAATTTTTCTAAGCCTAAAATACATCTTAATTCTTCATTTGCATTTAAAGTCCTAGCCTCATCTCTTTCAATTAACTCAAATTGTTCCTCTAATGCTATTTTCGCATTCTCATTAGCCATATCTATCAATTTTAATTTTTCTCCCTTTTGAGGTTTTCTAACTTCCATTTCTAAATAATCAGATAGGACTTCAGCATCTACAATTTCTGGAACTAAAATTTCTTTTGGCTTTAATAGATTTTGATAAAAATCAGCAATATATCTTGTTAATTCCTCCCCATCACTTTCAATCATAGGAATAATTTTAGAATGTCTTCCAACAATCTTAGAGCCCCTAATAAAAAAGACTTGTATGCTTAAATATCCCTTATTGATATAGTAACCAAAGATATCTCTATCCACTTGATCTTTTACTTCTACCTGTTGATGAGTAAGAGTGATTTTAATATAATCTAAAAGTTGTTTCATTTCTAAAGCTTTTTCATATTTCATCTCTTCACTAAATTTCTGCATCTCTTCTTCAATACGTTTCGTTATAAAAGAATGATCACCCTTTAAAAAGCGAATAATCTCTTCTTTCATAGTAGCAATTTCTTCATCTGATACTTTCTTAGTACAATATCCTAAACACTGATGAATATGATAATAAAGGCATGGTTTAGTGTTATAAGTATTACATTTTCTAATAGGATACATACGATTTAATAAGTTTACAACCCCACGGGCTGCCGTTACATTAGGATATGGCCCATACAAATATTTTTGATTCTTTTTACGCGATAAAGAACGAATAACTTTCAAGCGAGGAACATCCTCATTCGTAAGTTCAATATAAGGATACGTTTTATCATCCTTTAAAAGGATATTATATTTGGGATTATACTTTTTAATTAGATTATTTTCTAGAATAAAAGATTCTACTTCACTATTGACAGTTATATATTCGAAATCTAAAATTTCACTCACTAATTTTGCTGTTTTTCCTGTATGTTTTCCTCTAAAATAAGAACTAACACGATTCTTTAAATTTTTCGCTTTTCCAACATAAATAATAATGCCATCTTTATTTTTCATTAAATAGCATCCTGGACTAGTAGTAAGTAAAGATAGTTTTTGCTTGATGTAATCCATAAATCACCTCTATAATAAGTCATATTTTTCTAATAATTCATAAATCTTTTGTGTAATCTCTTTTCTACTTTCTCTTAGTGGTGCATTTTCTCTAGAAGGATGAATAGAATTAGAAAAGAAAATAAATGCTATATCATTCGTCCTATCTATTAAGATATGGTGACCTGGAAATCCAGTATGATAAATCGTATCCTCCCCACATATCTCTTTACAAGCAGGAGAACTCTTTCCATAAATCCACCCAATTGTTCTTCTAATACCTGCACTATCAATAAATAGTGGTGAAAACCATAAATCAATATTCTTTTTTTCTAACTTTCTT
>CAZRIC010000014.1:0-13136 GCA_964600095.1 uncultured Muribaculaceae bacterium | reverse complement strand
ATCATAACCTAATCTTTGGTTTGTTAGAAAGGAACTCTCTCCTGTTAAAGAAGTAAAATGATCTAATGTAGGATGAGCAATTACCATTCCATAATTTTGATTAATATCTAATGTTTCCAATTTTATACGGCTATTATCTTGAGGTAAATCTTTATATAGCTCATGCATAATCTTATATGGAGTTTGTAATTCTTTTTGTTCTACATCTATTCCCAAATGGGTTATGGAATTACATCCAATTACAACAAGACTTGTAACCCATAAACTAATAATTCCTATCTTACTCTTTTTATAAAAGAAGAAAGTTGTAATATGAAATAAAACAGAAAAAAGAAAGAGACAAAAAACTAACAGAAAAATCTTTTTATCTTTTGTAAAAGTTAAATTTGTCACACAATTTTGAAGAGCATAATAATATTTGTAAGTTAAAAATAAACAAACAAAGGAAAAGATAATGGTTCCGCTTCCTATTATCAGTTTCTTTTTCCAAGAAATGGAAATAGACTCTAATTTACTAAAATATATAGCGGATAAAACAATTAAAACAAAAGTAATGATAAAACCAAAGCGACAAGGATAATAAATATAACTTCCAAAGTGGCACATTTTGTTAATTGGTTCTATTAAAATAGGAAGACCTAGTAAAAATAAAAGAGCGAGTGCTAAGTGAGCATATTTTTGCTTTCTATCTTTCCAAAGGGTTAAAATACTAACTCCTACAAGAATGCCACTACCAAACAAATAACCCATCTTATCTATTGCAGGGCCAAATTTAGAATTCATAATAGTATTAAAGTCAAATCCCAAACGAATAGAACTATTTAATTGTAAAAATGTTGGAATTAAAATAAAACAAGCCGTTAAAAACCCTATTACTGTAATAATTCCTAACGAAGTAACAATCTTTTTTTGTTTATTATAGTCAATTTTATAAATTCTAAAATACAAAAATACTATTATAACAAGGAATATTAAAATCATAAAAGTAATATAAAAGTTCATGATTAAAGAAAAAATCAAAATAACCGTATAAAGGACACCTTTTTTACCATCAATTAAATCTTTTAATCCTGATATTAGTAATGGGAACAAATAAACAACATCTATCCAACCAGTAATAATATAATGTGCTAAATTATACATTGAAAAAGCATAAAAAAGAGATAGTAAAATTTGTATAGAATCTGGCACCTTTTTAAAATGTTTTCGCAAAAAATAAAGGCAAGTAATTGCACATAATAAAATTTTTAAATCAACAATAATAGTAGGAGCATGAACAATCATATCCCTTGGAAATAATAGAACCAAAAGAGTGAAAGGGCTCGTTAAATAGTACGAAAATATTCCTAATAACGAAATTCCTCCACCACTAAAGAAATCAATAAATAAAGAATTATTATGATATATAGCATCATAAAATTTATAATATAAAGGAACGATTTGTCCATGCATATCTCCCCATATAATATAATTTTTCCCAAAAGGAAAAAATCCCTTTACATAATATATTACTCCTAAAATAACTAATACAAAAATAGAAACGACAACATACTGCTTATACTTCATAAATATCACTAATATCAGTATAACACGTATATTTTTTTAAATAAAGGTTTTATAAGTAAGATATTTTTCAAAATAAAAAAGGGAGTAAATCCCCTTCTAAGTATGTAATAACTATTTTATTTTATATTCTTTTGGTTGTCCCTCTTTATTAAATTCTACTTCCATTTCAGCTAATTCACTAGAGTTAATGGCTTTAGAATCTTCTATAGGAGATAGAGCCAAATCTACATCTCCAATAGTAGCAGATGCTACATTTTTACATTCACTACCTACACCCATTTGCTTAAAAGCAACTAATTCATCATCATAATATATAGCTATACTTGACATATTATCACCTTTATGAAAGTATTTTTGACCATTAGTAAGCATTAAACTACCAGCAAAAAGGTATCTTTTAGCAGTCATAGAAGAAGAGACAATCACATAAGGCTTACTAGAATTTCTAGTTTCCAATTTCTCACATATAATTTGTATATCAAAATTAGAACTACTATACCATCCTATACTATCATAAGAACTATAGATATCTGGCAATACTATACGTAAATTTTCTGAATAAAAAGCTGCTGTCATTTCATTTAAAAAGTTAGTTCCATATTCCTCTTTTTCTACCACTTTCACAGCATAAATTCCCTCTGGTAAATTGTTTTTACTACTTACTAATCCATCATTATCAATGACATAAGAATAAACTTCATTTTCTTGATTCTCTTCTATAGTTTCCACAATATATCCTGTACTACTATCACTAGCTTTTTTATGACTATTACTACATCCACTTACTGTTAATAAAGTTGTCAAAAGGGTACCAAGCGCAACTATTCTCTTTGTTCTTTCTTTCATAGAATATTCCCTCTTTCTAAAAATAATTGGTTATATTCTAGTATATTAAATGCATTTTGTCAAAATAAAAAAATATTATTCTATTTTTGCTATCAATCAGAATCTAATTTTGATATCTTACTACTAATAATTCTCAATCTACTTCCTCAATAAATTAATAAAATAATAGTAAGAAAAGTTATCATTAATTCTTTCAAAACATTAGTATATTTATTCATATTCTTCACCTATTATTCTACTATTTCATAGCATACCTTCTCTTTCTCTACAAAAAAGAAGAACTAATTAAGTTCTTCTTTTTTGATACTAATCTTTAAAAAATAAGAAAGGCTTTCTATCTGGCAAAGGCATCCTAAATTCCATCTTTTCTTTTGTAGTAGGATGATAAAAAGATAAATAATAGGAATAAAGTGCAATCTGTTCTCCTACTTTAGAATTAGGATTATACTTTTGATCCCCATATAAAGGAGTTCCTCTACTACTAAATTGTACCCTTATTTGATGGCTACGACCTGTTTTAAGCATAATATCCACTAAACTATACCCTTTATATGTTTTTACTCTTTCATAGCTCAAAATGGCTTCTTTCCCTCTATTATCGACAGTTACTTTATTTAATTTAGTATCTTTATATAATTTATCAATATACGTATTTTTTTCTTTTAAAGTACCTTCTACTACTGCATAATATTTCTTCTCTATTTGATGAGTACGCATTTGCTCACTTAAACGAGATGCTGCTTTACTAGTTTTAGCAAACACTATTACACCACCTACTGGTCTATCTAATCTATGAACAAGTCCTAAATAAACATTTCCAGGTTTATGATACTTTTCTTTTAAATACTCTTTTATTATCGTTAATAAATCTTTATCTTTACTATCATCTTCCTGAACAGGAACATTTATCTTTTTCTCTACAACAATAAGGTGATTATCTTCATATAAAATATTATTCATCTTGCCATCTTCCGTAAATTCCACATGGTAATACCATATTATTTTTTGTAATAGATAAACCTACCTCTCCTGCATCTACTATCCCTTTATATTTAGGTTCCATCGTTGTTTTCAAAATATTATATAAAACAGTACTAGAAATACCTGTTGTATAAGAATTGATTAAGAAAAATAATGGTTTATCACTTAATATTTTCATGCAAGACATAATTAAATTGTGTATGTTGTGCTCAAACTTCCATACTTCCCCATTTGGTCCTCTTCCATAACTAGGAGGATCCATGATAATGACATCGTATTTGCGTCCACGAATTTTACAATCTTCTAATCCACTTAGTTTTTGATTTTCTTTCGCCCACTCTGTCATTCCTTTAGAAGCATCTACATGGACTACTTCGATAGCACCAGCACTAGCACATGCCATAGTAGCTCCTCCTGTATAAGCAAATAAATTTAACACTGTAATAGGGCGATTACTCTTTTTTATTTTATCCATCATGAAATCCCAATTCGTAGCTTGTTCTGGAAATAATCCTGTATGTTTAAAATTAGTTGGACTTACTTTAAATGTTAAATTTTTATAATTTACTGTCCAATACTCTGGTAACTGTTTAGAAAATTCCCAATGTCCGCCACCTTGATTACTTCTAAAATAATGTCCATCCGCATTCTTCCATTTATTATCTTGTTCTAATAAAGGCCACATTGCCTGTGGATCAGGACGTCTTAAAATTACATCTTTCCAACGTTCTAACTTTTCCCCATTTCCAGCATCTAGACATTCATAATCTATCCATTCATCACTTACTCTAAGCATAAGGTTCCTTCTTTCGCTTATTAGTATATCATGGATAGAAAATTTAGTAAATTTTTATTGGCAATATTTATCTACATCAAATTCTGGTTTCGTCCCCTCTTGCTTTAACCAACCACAAATGTCTGCATCTAAATTACATTTATTATTTTCATACTTTGATAAAATAAAAGTTTCATATTTACTAAGTCCTAAAAAGCAATAATATTCATCCTCAACTTCTTTAGACACAGATCCTATAAATGGCCAAACTCTTTCAATTAATTTTCGTATACGAATTCTACTATCCCCTATAAAAGTATAATCATCTGTCTTATCTGTAAGTAAGGTAAAGCCATCATAATAATGAATAATCTCTAATTCAGAATAATAGTTATTAAAACATTCTTGATAATTATCTTCTGTTACTTCTCTTTTTTCTTCTGCTGTATAACCACAATGATTTAAAACACGACTACCAAAAGGAGTAATTTCTACACCTTTATCATTAATATAAATTCCATCTTTAAACCATATAAGAGTATCTTTATCATCATTATCTGTATATTTTATTCCTGCAATAGAAATACTTTGTAAAATACACAAAATAATAAGAATTACTAATAAAAATATACCAATATAAAAAACAATTTTATATTTTCTTTTTTCTTTGTTCTTTAATTCTAACAAACTTAAAATATTTCTATTAGATTCTGTTATAATCTCTTCTTCTTTAATCCTCCCACCTTTTAAAAATTCACTCACTGTTATTCCTAATTCATTGCAAATAATTTCTAAAATAGAAATATCTGGCATATAATTTCCATTTTCCCATCTTGAAATCGTTTTACTACTAACACTTAAGCGCTCTGCGAACTCTTCTTGTGTCCATCCTTTTTCTTTTCTTAATTGCGCTATAAATTTACCAATACGTTCTTGATTCATTCTATCACTTCCTAGCTTCTATTTTAATAAATATTATAATAATTTGTACAGGACATAAATAGAGAATTAAAAAAAGTCTTCATACAAAGACTTTTCTAATACTATCTATTTAAACTATTAGCTCATAGCAGCGCCATCTACAGACAATACTACACCAGTAATATAAGATGCTAAATCACTTGCCAAGAATAAGAATGCATTTGCAACATCCTCTGGTTCTCCAACTCTTCCAAGTGGAATTGTTTTAATTAATGGTTCAATTACTTCTTTTGGAAGTGCTGCTACCATATCAGTTCTTGTTACACCAGGTGCAACAGCATTAACACGAATATTATCACGTCCTAATTCACGTGCTAAAGACTTAGTAAGACCATTTACTGCAAATTTACTAGTGGGATAAGCAGAACCTGATGGTTGTCCATAAATACTTACCATAGAACTTGTATTTAAAATAACTCCGCCACCTTGTTCTTTCATATATTTAGCAGCTACTTTTGAACAAACAAATACAGCATTTACATTTAAGTCAATTGTTTTTTCAAAATCTTCTACTTTATAATCATAAATCTTATCCCTAGCTGATACTCCAGCATTATTTACCAAAATATCAACATGACCATATTGATCATGAACTTTTCTAAAAGTTTCATCTACTTCTAGTTCATTACATAAATTTGGATAATATCCTGTAACTTGAGCATTAGGTACATCACTATGCATCTTTTCTAATGCTTTTGATACACTTTCTTCTTTAGAACCAAGAATAACTACAGTAGCTTTGGTTTGCGCATATACTTTCGCAATCGCATACCCAATTCCTCTCGTTCCACCTGTTATAATAGCAACTTTATTTTCTAACATATTTTCATCAACCTACTTTCTTATCATAATTCTATTTTTATTAGAAAACATATCCATGCATCCATCAACAAATTCTGGGTATCCATAGAGAATAAATAAATCATTACTATCTATGTATTTTTGATAATCTTTATCAATATCTAAATCTAATTGTATTTCTAATCCATTATTTTGATAATACTCTTTTGTTTTGCCAACTAACCATTTATTTACAGCTACAAATCTTCTATCAATGTGTAATTTATGAATAAAAGGAGCAGCCGATAAAAGAGAATAAAATACAGTATCTATTTCTCCATCCGTAATAAAATTAATACCGTGCTCTAAAGGAATGTTTAAATTTTTTTTACTAGTTATTATTTGCAAAAGATTACTATAAGATATTTCGGTCTTTCCTACACTATTATCAATATAGAGTAACTCCTGAACAATATCTCTTTCTTCCATAAGCCTTACCAATAAATATTTTTCTAAGGTCATTTTTGTACCTCGCTTTTCTTTAAACTATCCTGGCTAATTAAACTATCAATATAAGAAATCACCGCTTCATTATAATCATCACCTGATATTGCTTGAGCAATTTGACTCTTCCATTTATCCATATCTTTTCTATGGTAGATTCTTTTGATTTTAATACCAGCGTCATTTCTCATCATTTGAATAATTTCCATTTTACTTAGTTTTGACATTTCCATAAAATTATATAAATTCATAACATAAGTAGCAGACGAATGAGCAACCTTTTTTGTATTATCATTTTCGTAATATTTTTCAAAAATAACTGTCTCATTAGGATAAATGTATCCAATATATCCTTTAAACTTATTCACACCATATATTTTAAATAAATATTTACTATTTTCTAAATATCTCCGACCAATAAGCATTCTTCTAATCTGTTCATCTTCAGGAATTGGAGTACTAATATTAGAAGAAGAAGTTCCTATAGGAGAAGTTTCTACTACTGTTCCTTTAGGAATAAATTCCCATTCAGCAGCCAATTCTTTATCTTCTTTAAACTTTTGTAGAAGCGCAGAAACAACTTCTTGATTACTTCTAGTACTAATATCGATATTTTGAATTTCTTCTTCTTTCATTCCATCTTTTCTTAAAAGAGTAGCAATTTCTTCATCTGTTGTCTCTATTACTGAAAATTCTGGATGTCTAGCTAAAAGAGATTCATATTCTTTTTGAATATCGTCTATTCGAATAGTTCTTTTAGAATTTTTTATCATGATAGAACAGTCATAACTTGGCATTTCTTCACGGATTTGCTTTACTGCATCTAAATATCTTCTCACATATATAATAGCATTATTGATAGTATTTGTTTGACTTTCTGTAAACCTACAGCATACTATTACACTATAAGCAGCAACTAAACAAAATGTATCATAATCAAAAGCATCTAATAATTCTTCAACAGGAATTTCTTTGTTAAAAAAATCTAAATAATAACGACTACTAACAAGTAGTTTTGTAATTCCACTAATTTTAGCCTCTAAAAATTCTGAATAACTCATCATATCTTTAGAAACTCTAATATATTCTAAATAAGTCTGATACGAATCTCCAAAATAAGGAGATTTTCGTCCTTTATCTCTAATTTCAAAATATATTTTTCTATCTTTTTTTAATTCGTCTTTAATATAAGCTATCCATTCTTGTTTATTATTATGTTCTGCAACAAAATTTCCAAATCTTTGGCAAGCTCCTTCACTATCAACTAATCCTAATAATTGTTGATATAAAAATACAGCTATATCAAACCGAACTTCTCTTTTCTCATTACTAGAATCAACTGTTAAAGCAATCTTAGGAAAAAATGTTCTAGAAAGACTTACAGAACCTAATAAGTTTTGCATAGGATGATAATAATTTTTGTCCAAAAACTTTTGATAAGCATTTTCTCCCTTTACTTTTTTAGCATTCAGTAAAAGAAAATCTTCCTCTCCTGAATTAACAGAAAACTCTCCTCCTAATAGCCATTCTCCATCATAAAAAATGCTGGGATGAAATAGTTCTTCAGGTTTTAATAGCTCAAATAGTTTCATACTATCACCAACTTTATTATAACACAAAAAGAATTGTTATTTTCTTTTTTTCTAATGATTTTATCTTAAGTTACAATATTCATTGACAATTATTTTTAAAAAAAGTCTTAAAATAAGACTTTTAATCTTTAAAAATATCTATCATACGATTTTTTGCTTCTGATACTAACTGTATCTGTAAATCTAAAAATTCACTTTCATTTAATGAGTTTTCTGTATAATTTACATATTTTCCAGTTTTACCATCTATCATATCAATAATAGATAATAAACTTCTCATCTCTAAATTTAGGCGATTCTTTTTTTCTTCTACTTCATTCATTAAATATTTTTCCCCTTTTCTTCTTCCTCTACATCAGATAAATCTAAATTATCTTGACCATATAAAAGTTTAGCATATTCTGAAAACTTTATAGCGGTTGCTTTATCCTCGACGGAAGTAAGATATCTAATATACTGTTTATAGATAGTATTAGTATTTCGTTTTGTTTGTGAAGATATTTGTCTTTGAATTTCTCTTATTTCTCTATCTTGATTTGTATCATGATATGCTACCCTAAAATCAGCTAATTGTTGTTGACGTAAATCGCTTAAAGTAGTATCTTCTGCCACAATTCCCTGAGCTTTAAAATCAGCTAATCCTCTTTGCTCTGGAGTCATACTAGCATAATCTGATAATTCGTTCATTTTCTTACGAATAGCTGCTTCTTTTTCGATTGCTGTCATATTCTTATAATCAGGACTTGTTTCTAAATCTTGAATGGCATATTGACGTAAATTAGCACTTATGGAAGTAATAAAATTATTTCCTCGCTGCACTTCTTGTCTTGTTCGTTCAACTTCTGTATTTTTCTCTTCCCTTTCAAGAATTTCCTTCATTTTTTTACGAATCATAGATTCTTTCACATCTTCGGTTAATGTACTACGTACATCACCATTTCGCCATTCATAGCTTTCTTCAAATGCACCAGTAAGCTCTAACTCCTTAATGGCCATTTCTCTTAAAATCCTATTCATATCGGCATCTAATTTTCTTTGATCTTCCATTTGTTCATGGATTGCTTGTGAGATTGTCTCTTGTCTTCTCTTATCATTACGATATTTTTCTTTTCCAGCTACCAAAGCATCATTAATTTCACTAGGATACGCACCTTCCATTGTAGCTTTAACAGACAAATCTCTCATTTTTTCTTGAATATGCTCTATTTCATCGAAGCTCTTTCCTTCATCCTGTGCTTTTTCCAACTCGTAAGCCAAAGCACTATACGATTTTAAAAAACTTTCCTTTGCTGCCTGTTGCTCTTTTTCCTCCGCTATTTTTTTAGAAGTTTCTTTCGCTTTTTCTATATCAAATTTAGATAAAAAGTCATTACATCTTTGAATTATTCTCTGATTTTCTTTTGCAATTCCCTGTAACATTTTTATTAAATCCGAGAAATCAATAGATAGAGCTTGTAAATCAGAAATAGCTAATGAAATATCAAGATTGACATGCTCTGCTTCTCTTTTCTTTTTAAAGGCCTCTCTAATCTGAGAGGATTGCATTAAAATATTTTGAATATTTTTATCCCCTTTAACTTGTTCTGGTTTTAAGGTTTGTAAATTTTCTAAAAATAAATCTTCTGATAGTGGGGAAGTACTAGTTGTTTTGGAATCAAGAGAAAGAAAAATAGGATTTCTATTTAATTTAGCTATTAAATCACTTTTTCTATTTTCCGCAACTTGTAAATAAGTGAGTTTCATTCCATTCGAATAAATTATACCTTGCGTAAAACCATTCTTTTTTAATAGTCCTTGAACTAGCTCTGACTGTGATTCAATATCTTTCCTTTGATCTACTTCTGAAGATCTCACATCACGCATAAAAATACTTCTTATTGCCTCTGCATTTTCTTTTGGAACTTGAGACATAATAGACTCTAATCTTTCTTTTATATTACTAGGAATTTCTGGTGGATTAACTGACATATTAAGGAATTTATTAAGCTCTGATAATAATACTCCTAAGTTTTTGATTTCTGCCGCAGTCTGTCTAAGAGAAATTCTATCAATAAGAGATTTTCCAGCCTCTTTTTCTTCTATTTTTTTATTAAATTGATGTTTTCTATCTATTTTTCTTTGAATCGCATCACGCAATTGCTGTTCTGCAGATTCCAAACGTAACATAGCCATCGCAAAGCCTCCTTAGTTTTATTATCTTATTTATTTTTATTGTAACATAGCTTTTATCTTTTTTCTATATTTTCTATTTAAAAAAAATAGAGAAATGTAAACAAAAAAGTCTTAATTAAGACTTTTATCTTTTTTTACTTTGTGGTTGTTCAAAAACCATGCTTGAATCCATACTGATTTCTTCATCAGATACCATAGATAAATCCATATTTTCTTGTAAATACACTACTCTAGCATATTCTGAGAAAGATACTGCTTTCGTTTTATCCTTTAATTTAGCCCTATATTTTATGTACTCCTTAAAAATAGTAGTTGCTTTTTCTTGTCTCTGTGAATCTATTAATGCTTTAATCTGCCTAATTCTCTCAATATCAAAGTCATAGGCATCATCTCTAAATGCATGTTGATAAGATTCCAATTGTTTCTCAGACAAATCAGAGACTGTCGAAGTTTCTGGAACCATTCCCATTCCTTTTAAATAATCTATTGCTCTTTCCTCTGGTGTTTTGCTAGCAATAGAAATCATCTCACTAATTTTTTCATGAATAAGTATTTTTTGATTTTCGCTATCCTCAGGAGTATAAAAGACAAGATTTCCAACATGAAAATGATCTTGTTCCAATTCACCATTTACTCTTAAAGAGTTAACTGCCATTTCCCACAACTCATTTTTAGCGCTCATTGTAGTATGAATATTTTTCTTTATTTTAGCTGTAACTTCTGGATCCCTTGGAGTAATTTGACTAACTTGATCGATAGCTTCTAATCTTTCACGAGTCAAAGCTTCTTGCTTTCTTTTATCTTTAACCCACTCTATCTTTTCTCCTAAAGATACAAAGTCAAACTGCGCTAAATAATTATCATAACTATCCATTCTTTTTCTATTTCTTCCATAAATAGTTTGTAAAATACGAATTGTCTTAGAAAAATCAATACCTGCACTCTCAGCTTCTTTTTTCAATCCACAAATGACACTCCAAATTTTAGAATTTAATTGTTCTAATTCTCGTCTTTCCTTAAAAGTTGTCCGGATTTGCTCTACATTTCTTGTAATATCACTTTCGCGAATTTCTCCTTTTCTAAGCATTTCTTCAATGTTTTCTAAATAAGTCTCAGCTTCAGTAACAGGAGTTTCTTCTTTTGGTATCCCATGTATATTCATTTTAACAAAACTACTACTTCTAGTTGATTCTAATGTAGTAATTTTCCCGTCATATAATTGTTCAATTCCAGCAGAAAGAGTAGTATTAATAGGCTTTCCATTCTTCCAATAAGTCATATAAGTGCCCTCTTGTTTTGTTTTTTTCAAAACTCTACGCAACTTACCAACTCTACTAATAACATCCATTTTAGAAGACATATAAAACCGAGAAATAGCTTGATTAAAGCCTTCCTGAACTTGATTACTTTCTGATATAGACATATTAGCAACAACATATTCTATTTCTTTTTTTAAATCTAAAGGCATATGATAAACCCTGTCTGGAGAATTAAATTCCCTGTAAGACCTAATTAATTCTGCCATATCAATCGCACGTGCCTTATAATAGTGCAAATCAAAAAGAGCTGCTATTCTTTCTCCTATTGTTAAATCCTTTCTTTTCTTTCTACGTACGGATCTTCTTATGCTTTTAGCATTATCATTTTGTCGCATAGATAAATATTTATCAATTGCTTCTGGCAATTCCAATCGTTCGTATTTTAACATACAGCACCCTCCTAGTATTTTATCTAATGCTATTTTATCATATATCTTTCTTTTTTTCTAGATATTTCTACATAATCTTTTAAGCAAGAAAAAACCTTGAAAACAAAGTTTCCAAGGTATTATGAACTGTATAATATTAACGTTTTGAGAATTGTGGTGCACGACGTGCAGCTTTAAGTCCTGGTTTCTTACGTTCTTTACTTCTTGAATCTCTAGTAACAAATCCAGCTCTCTTTAAGATTTTTCTATAACTATCTTCATTACCTTCGTTTACTTCATCATACTCTAATAAAGCTCTTGTAATTCCTAAACGAATAGCTCCAGTTTGACCACTAGCTCCCCCGCCAGTAACTTTTACTTCAATATCAAATGTTTTTTCATTATTTGTTGCAACTAATGGTTGCATTAAATCCATTACGTAAGTTTCATAAGGCATAAACTCATGAACATCTTTACCATTAACAGTAATTTTTCCACTTCCAGCAGTCATTTTAACTTGAGCTACTGAAGATTTTCTTCTACCTGTACCTGTAAATACTTTTGCCATGTAAACCCTCCTTATTTAACTTCCATCTTTTCTGGCTTTTGAGCCATATGTGGATGTTCTGCTCCTTCATAAACAAATAATTTTTTATACATTTGACGTCCTAATCTTGTTTTTGGTAACATACCCTTTACAGCTCTTTCAACCATTTCAGTTGAATAATTCTCAACCATTTCTTTTGCAGTTCTTTCTCTTAATCCTCCAGTATAGCCACTATGATCATAATAGATTTTATCAGTTAATTTATTTCCTGTTAGATTAACTTTTGAAGCATTAATAACAACTACGAAATCTCCACAGTCAACATGTGGTGTATAAGTTGGTTTATGCTTTCCACGAAGTACATTAGCAACTTTAACAGCTAGACGACCAAGAGAAACACCCTCAGCATCAATAACGTACCAGTTACGAACTACTTCTTCTTTCTTTTGCATGTATGAATTCTTCATCATAACAATTTTCCTTTCTCCTTTACATAAAATAAGTTTTCCCAGAACTTATTCAATGTGGGATTAATAAATGTACCATTTAAAATGGTACTATAAATACTTTAAAAAGTCAATAAATTTATTGACTTTTCTATGATATTATTCAAAATAATCCAGTTTCATATTCTTTCTAACACGGCGCATTACTTTCTTTGCTCTTTCACGAGCTGCTTCTGTACCTACTTTTAATATTTTTTCT
>CAZRIC010000013.1:5123-13971 GCA_964600095.1 uncultured Muribaculaceae bacterium | reverse complement strand
ATTGGTCTTCTAATATCATGATCATAGTTCGCTAAAGCTTTTGATATCGCATGATTCATAACAGTTACTGCAAAAGTAGAAAATTTAGCAATTCCCTTTGATTCATCAAAAGCTTCAATAGCAGCAATAAAACCAATAACTCCTTCATTAATAACATCTAAAAGTTCATAACTATGCGTTATATATTTTTTTGCTTGAGATACAATAAGACGTAAATTAGTTTTAATTAATAAATCTCTAGCTGCTTCATCACCCTGGCGATATTTTTGCAATAGCTCCATATTAGAAGCATCTGTTGCCCTAGGATAAGATTTCATAATAGTAATAAACTCTGACAAATTATCTACATTATAATAGTCAAAATCTTCTACTTCAGCTAATAACTCACTTCCCATATAAATCCCCCTTAAAACGTCGTTATATTGTAGCATAAAACAAAAAAGAAAACAAATCTCAACAAAAAAAGAAAGAATTATTTTCTTTCTTATTCCATATTTCTTAAAGCTTCTTTTAGCCAAGATAATACTCTTTCCATAGACTCTATCTCTACCTTTTCATTTACAGAATGAATATCATATAAATTAGCGCCTATTACACAAATGTCTAAATCTTTAATTTCTTGCGCAAATATTCCCCCTTCAAGTCCAGCATGGACATCCTCTAAAGTAACATTTTTAGAAAATATACGTTGATAAGTATCTACTAACAATTGACGTAAAGGAGAATCTTCTCGGAATGTAAAAAAAGGTTTTTTATCTTCTAAAACATAATCTAAATGATACTGTCTAGCTATTCTTTCAGCGCGGCTTACATAAAAATCCTCAAAGCCTACAATACTACTTCTAATACTAATTTCTATTACAATTTGATTATCTTGTTTTGAAATAACCCCTAAATTACTAGAAGTTAATGGGAAATAAACATCATTTCTTTTAAGTACACTATTTTCAATAGTATTTAAAAATTTAATAATATTTTTACTTTTTAAAGTATCCATAGCATTTTCTCTTTGTTTTATTCTTCTAAAATCCATTTGAATCGTGTTATACTCTTCTTGATAGAAAGTTTTAAAGAAATGAAAATCTCCACTAAAATCTAAATTTGTATTAAAAATACACTTTGCTTCACTTGGTATGACATTTTCTTTTGAGCCACCTTCAATAGAAACAATCTCTATATCCTCAATATCCTTTAGCATGTTTGCTAAAATCTTAAGAGCATTTCCACGATTAGAATCTATATCAACTCCAGAATGTCCTCCTAGTAATCCACTGATAGAAAGTTGATAAGTATTTTTAGTACTAGAAATAAAATCACAAGATGTACTTACTTTAATACTAGCCATACCAGCACAAGAAACTTCTATCTTTCCTTCCTCAGTACCATCTAAGCTAATTAGTCTTTTTCCTTTTAATTTTTTATAATCTAAGTATTTAGCACCATTCATAGTTGTTTCTTCTTCTGTTGTAAATACAGCTTCAATAGGAGGATGCTCTAAAGAATTATCACTAAGTAGAGCTAAAATAATAGCAATACCTGCTCCATCATCTGCTCCTAAACTGCTCCTTTTTGCTTTATAATAACCTTTTTCTTGATACCACTCTATTCCCTTATTTAAAAAGTCATAGGATTCATTACTAGTACACACCATATCTGTATGAGCCTGCAATATCACAGGTTCACATTTAAAAGGAAGGGTGCCCTCTTTTTTAATAATAACATTTGAATGATTATCCACATCATATTCTAAGCCTTGTAACTGGGCAAAATGAACTAAAAATCCCGCAATTTTATCCTCATAACCAGAAGGTCTAGGAATCTCTAAAATCTGTTCAAAATAATAACTAGCACTATTTTTCTTCGCCATACTATCACCTACTACTAATCATATCATTTTTTATAAAAAAAATCACGAAATTTAATTCTACTAAAAAAGACAAATGATATAATTTGTCTTTAACTTAAAATCGTTTTTTGAAGTTCAACATTTTTAGGAAAATATTCTTCCAACAAAGAAGGATCAGTAGCGATAATTCTAGTAACAAAATTGGAAAAACGCTCTAAATCTGCTTCCTCTATTTTATTATGCCTAATAAAGTCTTTTGGAATAAATGTTTTAGCCTTGATAGGTAAAGTAATATGTCCATTTACATCTATAGAATCTCCACTATGCCATGGAATATCATCAGTATAAGGTTCTGTTACATAAGAACCATTCTCCATATTAAATAGTTGAAATTGTCTCTTATGTACCAATTCATAGTAAGTAAATGGACTCATATCTTTTACCTCTTCCCACGTTTCAAAAGGAATTGAGCTTTCTCTTACAAATTGAAACGTAAAATCATCAGAAAATAATCCATAAATTTCATCAATATTATATAATTTTTTAGTTAAAAAGGATCTTAAACTAAATTTTCTTTTTTTAGAACCTAATAATCTTTCATTAATACTATTAATAAAAAATTTTGATGTTTGTGTACTCATAAAATTACCTTCTCTCTAGTCTCTATTACCATTCTTTAGTGATATATGATACCACAAAAAAGTTTAGAAAGTCAAGGAATTCAAAAAAGATAGAAAAATTTCTATCCTTTTTTCTAAAATAAGTATTATCTCTTTTGCTTTTGAATTACTTTTGCTACAGCATTAAAAGTATCAACTTTAAATTTTTCATATTCTTTTAACTTTTGCTGCGCTATTTTTTTCTTTTCTTCTAAGGAAATAACTCTTTTTCCATTAATAAAGCAACCATCTAAATCTCCACCAGCTAAAATGGTTTTTAAATTTGCTTGTACTTTCTTATCTTTAAATTTATCTTTTTCTAGTAAAATACTTATCCTTGTTCCCGATAAATTACACCCTAACCCTATTAATGGTCCGCCTTTTGTAACTATATCTATTAATCTAATGATAAAGTTTCCCAAATTATTTCCCGATAAATCTGTATAGTAAAAAATGGGAGATTTTATATCTTTTAAAGATTGTTCAAGTTCTAAATTAGTATTTGAAAAATTACTTTTTCGAATATTTCTAAAATAAGTAGTATCAACTAAGGATAAATCTACGTAAGAAAAATCACAATTAGCGATTCCTACACCTAACTCTTTTCTTACTTTCATTTCCCAGGAAATGTTAAAATCCACCTGAATATTAGTTCTACTATATTCTACTCGACTATTATTTGATTTCCCATAATAGCATAAAAATTGTTGCCAACAATCCTGATCAAATGTCTCTTTACCTAAAGCAGAGTTTTCACCTTCTCCTAGTAAAGTCCATGACACATCTTCAAAAGATACTTCACTTAAATCTATCTTTTGAAGAAAAGGGCCTGACCAAACGGGTAACTTTACAATGCCTTTAGGATTTCTTTTATAAATAATAGTTTCAAATAAAAGAAGTTCTAATAAACTCTTATCTAAAGAAATTCTTGTTCCATCTGGAACTTGTTTCAATTCTTTTTCTACTAATATCCTTAATTCATCTCGCCCTTTTTTATTTAATTTCATAGTATCCTCCGACCGAAATATTATAACATATATTTTTAGAATTGCAATTTCAATGTTTTAGTATAAAAAGATTTGTTTTTCAAATACTAAAAATGGTGATGTATATGCAAAATAAAGCAAGAATTAAAACTATTAAAGAAACGCTGGGAAATAGTTCAGATATCGTTATTAGAGAAGTAAATGATAATCTAACTTATCTTTACTTAGAAAGTGTCAGTAGTGATGATAAAATTAGTAACTTTCTTTTAAAGAGTATTGTAAATATTACCAATGTAAAAGACATTCTAAAAATTGCAAAAGAAAATATTTTCAATAGTCACATTGAACAAATAGAAAATTTAGAAGAATGTTATTATTATCTTTCCTCTGGCTATACCTGTTTATTCATTAATAATGAAAGAAGTTATATTGTTATAGAAACAAAAGCAGATTTAAATAGAAGTATTACAGAATCTACTTCTGAACCATTAATAAGAGGTCCAAAAGATAGTTTTACCGAAAATAATTCTTCTAATTTAGGTTTAATTAGAAAACGTATTAAAGACTCAAAGTTACGAATTGATGAACTAAAAATCGGGACAAGAACAAGCAGTAAAGTTTCTATTATTTATATTGAAGATATTGCTGAAAAGAAAAGTGTGAAAACAATTAAAGATACATTAAATAAAATAGATATAGACGCTATTTTAGATACAGGTTATATTAGAGATTTTTTAGAATCTAACCCCAAATCTTTATTTCCAAAAATGATTAGCACAGAACGTCCTGATTTATGCTGTCAAAGTATTCTAAATGGAAAAATTGCCATATTAGTAGAAAATAGTCCCTATGCTTTAATAACCCCTGCTATTCTTACTGATTTTTTTAAAAACCCAGAAGATTATTATCTAAAATATACTAGTAGTACCTTTAGTAGAATCATTAAATTCATTGCTTTTTTAATTACTATTCTAACTCCAGCATTATATATTGCGCTTATGACATTTAACCAAGAAATGATTCCTGATCAATTAATTATATCTCTTGCTACACAAAGGAGCCAAGTTCCCTTTCCTACTTTTATGGAAGTAATTATTTTTGTCATTATATTTGAAATTTTAAGAGAAGCAGATATGAAAGCGCCTAGTATGAATGGTGCTAGTATGAGTATAGTAGGAGCTCTTATTTTAGGAGATGCTGCAGTAGCTGCTAATATTGTGTCTCCCTTTGTTATTATTGTAGTAGCAATTACCTCTATTTGTGAATTAGTATTTACCGATATGGACTTTATTAATGCTATTAGACATTGGCGACTACTTTTTATTTTCTCTACTATTTTTACAGGAATTATTGGAATTGTAGTAGCAGGATTAATTCTCATTATTAAATTAGCAAGTTTAGAACCATTAAATACTCCTTATTTAATTCCATTTAGTCCATTTAATCTATCAGGTATGGAAGACAATATTCTTTTATTACCTTCTAATAAAAGATTTAGAAGGCCAAACTATCTTACTAAAAATGAAAAAAGAGGTAATAACGTATGAAAAAAATAATTTTCATTTGCTTATTTTTTCTTCTTACTGGTTGTTGGAATTATCAAGAATTAAATGAATATGCTATTGTCACAGGAATGGCGGTAGATTTCAAAGATGGTAAATATGAAGTTTCCTTTTTAATTGCAAACGGCAATAAAAGTGAACAAGAACAAACAAAAACTAGTCTAATTACTGGATCTGGAGAAACTATTTATAATGCTATTAAAGATATTAGTTTATCAAGTCCTAAAGAATTATATGTTAGTCATCTATCAGTTGTTATTATTTCTGAAGAAATTGCTAGTAAGGGAATTTCTAATTTATTAGATTATTTACTTAGAGAACCACAAGCTCATCAAAATTTTTATTTATTAATTTCTAAAGATACTAAGGCTTCTAATATTCTATCGATTTTATCTCCTTTATCCGATTATCCCTCTCAAAATATTGCCTCTAATATTTCTAATACTTCTAAATTGCAAGGAAAAATTAGTGATGCAAGTTTTAATTTATTCATGGAAAAATATCTAAGTACAGGATTTGAACCTGTTATGAACAGTATCACTATTATAGGAGATATTAAAGAAGGTCAATCTTCTGAAAGTAAAGACAAGACAAAGCAAGATGCCTACACAAAACTAGATTCTCTAGCAATTTTTCAAAAGGATAAATTTATTACTTGGGCTACTCAAGAAGAAAGTATTGGAATCGACCTTATTCTAGGAGAAATTAACAATTTTTATCTTAATGTTCCTTGTGAAGATAGCTTTGCAGTAACTCTTTCTAATGATTACAAAATAAAATACACAATAGAAAAAGATAAAATTAAAGTTTTTGCAGAAGCAGAAGGAACCTTAAGAGAAGTAGATTGTAAAATCAATTTAGAAAAAGAAGAAGAAATAAAAAAACTAGAAAAATCAGCAGAGACAGTTATGAGAAAATATATGACAGATGCGATTAAACTTGCTAAATATAATAAAGCAGATATTTTTGGTTTTGGTTCCAAATATTATAAGAAATACCCTAATCGTTATCAACAAATTCAAAGTTGGAATGATTTTTTTACTACTTTTCCAATTGAAGTAGAAACAAAATTTCGATATACAAGAAAAGGATCATTAGAACAAAGTCTAGAAAGGGAGGAACAATGAATAAAAAATTAGCTTATACTACTATTTGTTATTTTTTATGTCGTACCTTTTTTATTGGAATAACCTTTTTTATCTTAATAAAAGAAGCTAAGCAAGATGCTTGGATTTCTGTGTTATTAGCATTTATAATTGGTTTTATTCCCATTATTCTTATTCAATATATAGCTTCCTATGAATCTAACAAATCACTAAAAGAAAAGTTTCAAGAATTATTTCCATATACCAACAAATTTTTCATTTTATTTACCATTATTGGAATTTTCATGCTTGCAACTTTATCTTTTTGGAATCTTTGTAATTTAATTACAAGTCAATTTTTAAATAAAACTCCCAAAATAGTAGTTGGCATATCTTTTCTCGTTCCTATTTTATTAATTCTAAGCAAAGAGGAAAAAGTAATTCCACGCGTTTCAACTATTCTGTTTTACTTAAGCTTTTTCCTTTTTATAATCAGTTTTATAGGATTAATATTTCAATTTGAACTTGATAATTTTTCACCAGCGATGATTAACTTTCCTACAAAGCCAATTATTTCTTATATAGGATTTCAAATTTTACCTATCTTTTTAATTTTATTTTTTCCAAATCAAAATATTCAAAAGAGTATAAAAAAAGGATATATTTTATCTTCCATTATCCTTTTTATACACGTTTTACTATTAATAGGCGTTTTAGGTGTTGAATTAGCAACTATCTATCAATACCCTGAATTTCATATTTTAAAAAGAGCCTATCAAGGAATTCTAACTTATCGATTAGAAAATGCCCTATCTATACAGTGGATATTTGATATATTTATTTACTGTGTTGTAAGTCTAAAAGGGTGCAATGACTTACTAAACTTAAATAAAGGGATAAAACTATCCTTTCTTCCAATTGGAATGACTTTCTTAGCAGCATACCTTTTTAAAGATAATATTATAGCTAACACGTTATTTAATAATTATTTATATTATATTGTTCCTCTTTTCTTTTCTATTATTATATTATCTTTATCTTTTAAAATTTTTATAAAAAAAAGGAGAAAATCTCCTATTTATTCAAAAGTTGAAAACATAAAAAAGCAATAATAACAATAACTACAATAATAATGCTTACTATTAAAACTTTTAACAAACCATTATGTTTTTTAATATCTTCTCCTAGATTTTTTAAATCTTCAAAATCACTATCTGTAAATCCTAAACTAGAAGTATAAAAAGATTTATCAATATTTTCTAATTCAGAAGAAACATTATCATCTTGATTATCATCTTCCAATTCTTTTTGTTCTTCACGGGCTTCTTCAATTAATTTTTTGATAGAAGTAGATTCTTCTAGTTTATTATCAGATTTCAAATCATCTAATAGTCCTAAATCATCATCAGATATTTCTTTTGTACCTGTCCTTGTTTTACCAATATTGGTGTGCAACGTAACAGTACTAACTAATTCTTTTTTTACATCTTCCTCTTCTGATGGTTTCAAATTCAATCGCTTAATCACATCATAATTTACATTCTTTAAAGTTCGATACTTTTCATCTGGTTCTACTCTGGTTTCTTTTGCTTTCGTTAATACATCACGAATATCATAAGTTCTATTGTCTGTATCCTCTATAAAGTTTTGCTCTTCTTCTACTACTTCTTCTGGAGCAATTTGATGATACTGCTTACTCTTTTGATATCCTTCTCGATTTTGAATCATTTTTTTTACTTTTGTAATATCTATTTCATTTGTTTTATCAATAGCAATAACACCCTCAATATTAGAATAATTATCTAAATTTTCAATACTCTTATAAAGATTTTTATTTCTGGTGCTTCTTCCCTCACTATTATGATAACGTTCCATTCTACTTGCCATAGTATCACCTAGTATTCATTATATCATAAAAAGCACTTTTTTAAATAATTTGGTTGCATTTTTCGCAACTTTTCTTTATAATTTTTAAAGGAGGTATAATTTATGAAAATAAAAGTAAATCAAAATGTTTGCATCGGATGTGGAGCTTGTCAAGCAATTGCTCCAGAGGTATTTGAAGTTAATGATGATGGTGTTGCACAAGAGCTTATGGAAGAAGTAAAAGAAGAATTAATTGAAGAAGCATCAGATGCGAAAGAAGGATGCCCAGTTAATGCTATTTATGAACCAGATGAAGAAATAGAAGAAATGGCTGCGTAAACAATATCAAAAGATATTGTTTTTTTTATATTTTAACGTAACTTTACTGTTTCTTCTGAATCCAATTGCGAAGAAAAATCAGGTGGCAACACGGTTCCTGCTTCTAACTGAGAAGAAAAATCAGTTGATAATACAGTTCCTACTTTTAGCTTTGAATTAAAACTAGACGGTAGTTGTATATCATATTTATTAGGAACGCCCTTATAAATATCTGTATGACCATCTTGATATTCTCTAGTTCTAGTTCTAAATCTTCTATCATACGTCTTCGCATTATAAGAGATTGTATCTGCTAATTTATTAAATAACTCTTCGCCTTTATAACCATTATGTACATAGACTTCTTTAATACCCCTAAGTAAATCTGCCCCGTTTATCTGCTTATTACACATAGGAACTATATGATTACCAAGTTCTGTAATGACATCATAGTAATCTTGATTGGTAGCATGTTCAATATCCTCTATGCAAGGATATTGACTTTTTAATTCAAAAATATAATCTG
>CAZRIC010000013.1:0-5113 GCA_964600095.1 uncultured Muribaculaceae bacterium | reverse complement strand
AACATTTTTTAAAACCCCTGAAATCGGCGCATAAAAGTTAGCAAATAAATTATCATATTTTTTAATTTTTAAAAATTTTTTGACATCTTTTTTAGAAGGTGGCAGAGGGATATAAATATAATCTGGATTTAAAATACGAAGTTTTGCAATAATAGCATCAATAATTTTTTTTAAATTTCTATTTCTTTCTTGCTCCTGTTTTATCTGTCGAGCAATCATTCTTTCGTGCGCTCCTCCCGCAAAAACAAACTGTGACATATCATAGACAGATCTTTCATCTTCTTTTTTAGTTTCTAACAAATCAAGTGCTCTATTTACTTTTGCGTAAAAAATATCTAAACTTTGACAATCAAAGTACTCTTCTCCTTCTAAATAATTAGATAAAATAGAACGATTTGAAGCAAGTCTTTCTTCTACTGCCATAAGTGCATAAAGATAAGAATCATGTTCTAATTCATTGTCCCATGTAGCATCTGCTATATAATATCCATTAATTTGATATTTAGGATCGTTAATATACACTTGTGCCCTAGCATGTCCTCCTTTTTGAAATGGTTTCGGAATTTCTAATTCTTCTTTTCCAGCATCATATTTGTCATAAGAAACATCTACAGCTAAACTAAATTCTTCGGCTGGAATTCCTACTCTCATGCACAAATCTACCAACATTTTTGAAAAACCAACACAAACCATATACTCATTTTGTAAAATTTGATATAAATTTCTAGCAGACATTCTATCTTGATCATTTTCTTTATATTCTTTATATTGTTTTACAATATTATAAACATATAAATATTTTTCAAAAGGACTTAAACCATCTATTCCTTTAACCATATTATCCAGTTGTTCTTCTAATCGCTTATAAAGAGGAAGAACAACCTTCTCATTATCTACTAAAACAGATACATTTTGTTTCTCTATAGGATGCTCTTTTAAATATTGATTAAAAGCTAACCTATCAGTTACTCCAATTGTAATTGGCCCTGCATAATTCATCTCCAATATTTTCTTAAAAAGTGCTTCATTACTAAATTTAACAATTAATTCACAATTAAGTGGTAAAAGATTCAAATAAGCTAACTCTTCTTCTTTCTTAATTTCAATAGATGTAGCATTTACTAAATCCTTATATTTATTCCAACCAATTAATGATTTATTCCAATTATAATCAAGGAAAGGTTCATAAATATTTTTTAATTCTTCTGCTACTCCATTCGTTTTCAAAACTTCTATAGAACTATCTTTTAATTTTTCATAAGCTGAAGCAGTTAAGCAGTATTCAAATCCTAATTCTAATTCTTTTATGTTTCTAGATTCTTTAATACTATCTATTAAACTATCATCAATAAGAAAATCAGAAAGAATAGATAATGTTGCTGATTGATTTTTTAAAATAATTCTTCTTAAAAGTTCTTTTCCCTCCTGTAGATGATCTTTATACCAAGCTTCATTTATATAAAGATGATTTTCAATTGTTGTACTTATCACAAATGGATGCTCATAATCTGTTTCTTCAAGCATAAAATCCCCAAATTTTGTTCCATTATTAAAATAAATACTTTCTACAGAAACTTTAGCAAATACTTCCTCTATATTTTCTGGAGTTACAATAATATGTGAATCATCTTCAAAACCCTTTACGAAATTCATACTATCACCGTTTTGATTATATCATAGATAAAAGAGAAATAAATATACTTTTCAAAAAAAGAATTGTATTAACAATTCTTTTATTTTTGAACTTCACTATAAAGAGTTTTTACCTCTTTTACACTTAATGGTCTATATTCTCCCGATTTTAACCCATTCGTTGTTAAAAAACTAAATCTTTCTCTCTTTAACTTTAATACTTCATAACCAATAGCCTCAAACATTTTCTTTACTTGATGATTTCTGCCTTCATAAATAGTAAGCTGTACCAATGTTGTATTAGTTTTTTTATCCATTTTTTTCACTTTTGCATGCGCTTTACCTGTTTTTTTACCATCGATAACAATACCCTTACATAATTTTTCAATATCTTGCTTCATAACAAGACCTTTTACTTTTGCAATATAAGTTTTTTCAATATGATTACTTGGATGAATTAATAAATTTGTTAATTCCCCATCATTTGTAAGTATCAAAACACCTGTTGTATCATAATCTAATCTACCTACTGGATATACTCTCTTATCATCAGGAACTAAATCTAAAACCGTTTTTCTTCCCTTTTCATCTTTTGCACTCGTAATAACTCCACGCGGTTTATTTAAAAGATAATATATTTTTTCTTCTTTATTATTTAATGTTTTTCCATTCACTACAACGGTATCTGTATAATTTACTTTAGTTCCTAGTTCTGTTATTAGTTCACCATTTACTCTTACTTTTCCTTGTACAATCAATTCTTCTGCTTTTCTTCTAGAACAATAACCCGACTGAGCAATCACTTTCTGTAATCTTTCCATACTTTCCTCTATTCTAAATAAGAAAAAGGATTCTACTTACAAGTATATCCTTCTTCTGTCATCACTTGTTTTAATTCTTCTTTTTTCATATCCATACTATAAAGTTTTTTATTTTCTTCACTTAACCCAGCAGCTAAAATATCCACTGTAAGAGTTACTTTATTTCCCTTTGTTGATACTACTGCCTCAATTCCATCTACTTTATTATAGTTTTCAGCAGAACTTCTAGCTGCATTTTCTCTTTCCGCGATAATTGTTTCATTATTATAATCCCCTAATAAAGTAGCTGTTGATTTCATAGTGGCTTTTTTTACCTTTCCTTGGTTATAAATAAAAGTATATTTTACTTCTATTTCATAATTTTCATCTTCGTCCTTAGCGCTACACACCAAACGATTTTCTCCACATCCTGTTAATAAAAACAAACTAAGAAGCACTATTAATATATTTTTTTTCATATAAGCCTCCTGTGTCATTATAACAAATATCCCCCTAAAATTCAACTATAGAGAAAATGACAAACAATAATACTTGCAGTAATTCCTACTACATCTGCTAATAAACTTGCTTTTAATGCATATCTTGTATTTTTAATACCAATACTTCCATAGTAAAGAGCTATCACATATAAAGTAGTATCTGTACATCCCTGAATAGTAGAACTTAATAAACTATAAAAATGATCTACCCCATATTTCGTATATATTGTATTTAAAAGAGCTAAAGTAGCATTACCACTAATAGGTCTCATAAAAGCTAAAGAAATAACTTCAATAGGAATTTTTAAAAATGGTAATACTAATTGAATAAGGAATTCTAAAATGCCACTATCTATTAATATATTTACACTTACAATCATTGCCAGAAGATTAGGAAATATTGTATAAGCCATTTTAAAACTCTCTTTACTACCTTCTAAAAAAACATCATATAAATCTACTTTTTTAAAAATTCCATATATTACAATTCCAAGTACCATTAAAGGTAAAATATAATTACTCATGATACCTCCTTGCAAATAAATAATCAAAAATTAAACCAGCAATAGTAGCAAGAGAAGTAGCAATTAAAGTAGACATCACAGTCATGGTAGGATTACTGCTTCCATAAAGTATCCGTAAAGCAATAATAGTTGTTGGAACAATAGTAACACCACTAGTATTAATTGTTGTAAATGTTATCATACTTCTACTAGCCATCTTTTTATTTTTATTTAATTCTTGTAAGCTACTCATCGCTTTTAATCCAAATGGAGTTGCAGCATTACCTAATCCAAATAAATTAGCAATAATATTACTAGCAATATAGCTTAAAGAAATATGATTTTTAGGAATTTCTGGAAATAAAGGCCCTAATATTTTTGTAAGAGACTTAGATAATCTTTCTAACAAACCACTTTGTGTTGCAATATTAGCAATTCCTAACCATAAAGCAATGACGGGAAAAATTTGCAATAACAATTCTAAACTTGAAGTAGTACTAGTTAAAATAGTTTCATTGATTTTTAATGTATTTCCTGAAAAAAGACTAAAGACAATACCCACAATAATAAAATAACCCCAAATTTTATTTACCATAAGCTTTTCAACCATTCCATAAAATTCTTATGATATTCTTCTATTTTTCTAGCATGAATCCTTTCCTTATAAATTTCTTCATTATCTAAATAAACTTTGGCATACCCAACATCTCCCTCTTTTGGAGTATCTGATAATTCAAATTTAATCATAACGTTTTCTCCTTCTAAAATAGGATATGAATAATCCTTAGAAAGAGACAAATGATATATACCATAATATAATTTATCATAGATAGATAATTTTCCTTTTTTTAAAATAGGAATACTTTGATAATTCGTAAAACCATATTCAAATAAGTTTTGATGATCCATAAAATCATTGCCATCATTTAAGGTAATTGTCACCAAATTTAAATTATCTTTACTAGCAGTAGATACTAAAGTTCTTTTCGCCTTTTTAGTAAACCCTGTTTTTCCACCAGTCATATATTGATATTGAAACAATAATTTGTGTTTATTAACCCAATAGTAAGAATTTTTATTGGTTTTTACCTTATGAAACTTTGTTCCTACTATTTTTTTATATTCTTCTAAACTCATCGCATAACTGGTTAATAATGCCATATCATAAGCACTTGAATAATTTCCTTCTTCTTCATCTAGTCCATTAGGATTATGGAACGTTGTTTCCGTCATTCCTATTTCTTTAGCTTTTTCATTCATCTTATCAATAAATTTTTCTCCTCCTAAATATTCTGAAATAGCATAAGAGGCATCATTTCCACTCCTAAGCATTAATCCATATACTAAGTCTCTAAGCGTGATTTCTTCTCCTATTTGAATATAAATTCCAGAGCCATAACTTTTTTTTATCTCTTCACCTACTGTTACAACATCATCTAATTTTCCAGATTCTACTGCAAGTACTGCTGTCATAATTTTAGAAATACTAGCAACGCTTCTTACTTCATGAATATTTTTAGCGTACAAAATACGTTTAGAATCCATATCCATTAATATGGCGCTTTGAGCACTTGTATCAACTGCTAATACTGTATTAGGTAGTAACAATAATAAAAAAAATAATACTGCTATCTTCCTCATAAAATCACCTATTTTACTATATGAAAAAAAGGACTAG
>CAZRIC010000012.1:3883-14127 GCA_964600095.1 uncultured Muribaculaceae bacterium | reverse complement strand
AACACATATTTAGAGGGAACCTATAGTGAAGTTTATCCAAATATAAGTCAAGATAAAGAAGGAATGAAAAAACTATTTAAGCAATTTTCTTTTCCTGGAGGTATTTCTAGTCATGTTGCACCAGAAACTCCAGGTTCTATTAATGAAGGTGGAGAATTAGGATACTCTTTAGCGCATGCTTTTGGAGCAGTATTTGATAATCCTAATCTAATTGCTACTTGTGTAATAGGCGATGGTGAAGCTGAAACAGGGCCTTTGGCAACTGCTTGGCATTCTAATAAATTTTTAAATCCCAAAACTGATGGAATTGTTTTACCTATTCTACATTTAAATGGTTATAAGATTAGCAATCCTACCATCTTTTCTAGAATTTCTAGAGAAGAAATCACTAGATTCTTTGAAGGTTGTGGTTGGCACCCTTACTTTGTTAGTAATGATGATGTAATGCGTATGCATGAACAAATGGCTAATACTTTAGATGTTGTAGTAAGAGAAATTCAAACAATTTGGCGGAATGCTAGAGAAAATAAAGCTACTAGAAGACCTTTTTATCCAATGATTATTTTTGAATCTAAAAAAGGATGGACAGGCCCTAAAATGGTAGATGATAAAGAGATTGAAGGGACTTTTAGAGCTCATCAGGTACCTCTTTCAATGGAAAAAGAGGAACATGTTCCCCTTTTAGAGGAATGGCTAAAAAGTTATCATCCTGAAAAGTTATTTACACCTGAAGGAAAATTAATTCCTGAATTACAAGCTTTAGCTCCTACTGGGGAAAGACGTATGGGAGCTAATCCACATGCAAATGGTGGATTACTACTAAAAGATTTGCGCTTACCAGATTTTAGAAATTATGCGCTTTCATTTCATCATCCAGGAGAACTAGAAGCACAAGATATGTTAGAACTAGGAAATTTTATTAGAGATATTATTAAATTAAATGAGGAAAACAAAAATTTCAGACTATTTGGTCCCGATGAAACAATGTCTAATAGACTTTCTAAAGTTTTTGAAGTTACGAATAGATCTTGGAATGCTGAAACTCTTAACAACGATGAATTTTTAGCCTCTAATGGTAGAGTAATGGACTCTATGCTTAGTGAACACATGTGTGAAGGCTGGTTAGAAGGATATCTATTAACTGGTAGACATGGTGTTTTCGCAAGTTATGAAGCCTTTATTCGAATAATTGATTCTATGGCTAGTCAACATGCTAAATGGTTAAAAGTTTGTTCTGAATTACCTTGGAGACAAAGTATAGCTTCCCTAAATTATATTTTAACTTCAAATGTATGGCAACAGGATCATAATGGTTTTACTCATCAAGATCCTGGATTCCTAGACCACATGGCTACTAAAAAAGCAGATATTACAAGAATTTATTTGCCTCCTGATTCTAATTGCCTACTATCTGTATTTGATCACTGCATTCGCAGTAGGGATTATATAAATGTAATTGTTGCATCAAAACATCCTAGACCACAATGGTTAACAATGGAGGAAGCAATTAAACATTGTACACAAGGTATTAGTATTTGGAAATGGGCAAGTAATGATTTTAATAAAGAACCCGATGTAGTTCTTGCTTGTGCTGGTGACACCCCTACATTGGAATGTTTAGCAGCAGTTTCTATTTTAAAAGAAAAGAAAATAGATATTAAAATTCGTTTTATCAATGTTGTTGACTTAATGAAATTGCAACCAAAATCAAAACATCCACATGGCTTAAGTGATCAACAATATGATGAATTGTTTACAAAAGATAAACCAATTGTTTTCGCTTATCATGGATATCCTTCTTTAATACATGAACTTCTTTACTATCGAAATAATAGGGACTTACATGTACGTGGTTATAAAGAAGAAGGTACAATTACTACTCCTTTTGATATGCGTGTTCAAAATCATATTGACCGTTATCACTTAGTAATGGATATTATTAGAAGAGTTCCTAGATTAAGTGGAGAATGTGCTTATATTGTCCAAGAAATGCAAGAAAAAATAATTGAACATAGACAATATATTAGAGAAGTTGGAGAAGATCTTCCTGAAATAAAAAATTGGAAATGGCAATAAAAAAGAGAAAATTATTTTTCTCTTTTTTTAGCAAGAACCACTAGACTCTACACGTTTAAATTTTTGTGAGCAATTATCTGATTTTGTATTACTCTGTTCTAAAGATAACTTATCTGATAAATATTCTCTTTGTTGAACAAGTGTCCACTCATCAAGAGGAATCCCCCTTGATTTTAATCTACACTTTTGATAGCACTCTAATGAAATTGAGATTGCTTTTTGTAAATCATTGTTTCTCATATAGATCTTATATAACAAAGTACTTACTTCCATAGTTGCAATATAACCTTCTTGTAAATATGCTAAAGCATATTCTTCAGCTTCTTTAAAGAATCCTAAATGATAGCAAGCCACTGCTACTTTTGCTTTAAAATAAGGAAGTGAGAATTTTTTATAACCCTGTATACTTTTAGAAATTACCTCTTCATATTTTCCTTCTGCTTGCAAGCTTTCTATACTAGCAAGTAAAGAACTGATATCTCTTGCGTAATTCGCTTCTATCGTTTTCTCATAAATTAATTTTTCATAATTTTCTATTATAGATTTTTGCTCTTTTGTTGGCTCTAACTGCGATATCTCTTCTAACAGTTCTGGAATTGGTGTATAAGCTTTTAAATCAATATAGGCATCCATTAGAAAAAAGTAACTATCAATATCTGTTTTATCTAAATTTAAAAGTTTATAAGCTAGAACTATTCTTGCACCTGCTTCATTAGATCCTAGAGAAGTTAAAGACATTATTCCATCATCACGTAATGATAAACCGTTTTTCCTGCTATTTTTCATTTCTAGTTCCAATTTCATACTACTTTTAATCGCATTTAATTGCATTTCTGCCACTTTTTTAGCAAGTATTAACGTTGGTTGAAAATCTATTGCAATATTCTTTAAACTAGCTAATTTAGCGCATACCTCTAAATGTTTTACCATTTTCTTATAATTCTTTTTTAAAAATTCTTTTTCTGCTAACTGGTAATTTCTTAATAATGGCATATAAGTTACTTTCGTCGATTGAATATAATTCTGATTTCCACTTGGTCGTGCTACATCTTTTCCTACAATTAAATCTAACAATTTATAGAGCAAATTAAAATTAGAAAGCGGAATAGTTGCTTTTTCTTGACATTTATCCAATGATCCATATGATTCTTTATAAAAACCGTCAATAATTTCTATTTTAAATAATTCAAAATAAGGTGTTTCTAAAAAAGGATTTTGCATAAGTTCCATATAAAAGTATATTCTAGCACTTTGCAAAAATTTAGTATATTCTTCTTTTGAAAGAATGGAAGCAACAAAATCTAAATTACGAAATAAACTGGCAAAATGATCTTCTTTAATTTCTAAATTAATCTCTTGCCACAGATGTTCCTTTATTTTTTGAAGTTCCATTAATGTAAGATTTTTATCCATTACATATTCTATAATTCCATTAGGGGGAAAAAATCCCGAAATAGAATTTGTTTCTTTTTTTTCCATTTTTTCATCCTATCTATTTTTCGACACAAATTAAAAGAACAGGTTTTAGTATATGTTTTATTTTTTTCCTGTTCTTATACTACTTAACTCTACATGTCTTTTTGCAAGACACGATTGCTATTTTATCAAAAAAAAGTATTCCTGTCAAATTTCCTATTTACTTCTATTTTTATTTTCCGTATAATGAAAATAATGAGGGAGTGTGATTAAATGTTAAATTTAATTGAAAGTGTAAAAAAAATTTTTCAAAGAAAAGGAGCTCGCTTCTCATTAATGGAACTTGCAAATATTTTATCATTAAGGGAAGACGAACTGGAAGTATTAAAACTTGCCTTAAATGAACTAGAATTAAGAGGAGAAATTTATTTAAATGATTCTCAAGAATACATACCGTTTCCAAAAGATCAGAATCTTGCAATTGGTCAGCTACGTTTTGATAAAAAGCGTAATCCGTTTGTTCTGATAGGTCATAGCATGGTCTTTATTCCTGAGAATCATCTAAATGGTGCTATTAAAGGAGATACTGTTTTAATTAAAAGAAATAATTTTGTCAACATTGGCGAAACAAAAACAATTGTGACCAAAATTTTAAATAGACAAAATCATTTTATTATATTTGAATGTTACAAAACACAAGGGAAAAAAAGAGTTAGACCTTATAATAGTCCTTTTACATGCCATATTTCTTTAAGCAAAAAGGATTGGGATTCTATTGCTATTGGAGACCGATTTGCTGTACAAGTAGATACTGTAAATCATAATGGCATTTTCCATGGTGATATTATATTTAAAATAGGTGAAAAGAATGATCCTTTTTTACCACTAAAAACAATTGCTGCCTCTCATGGCATTAGAATTGATTTTCCAGAGGAAGTAAATTTAGAAGCTGGCAACATTCCTTCTTCTATTAGTGAGGAAGAACTTCAACAAGAATTAAAAAAAGGACGTATTGATTTAAGAAATAAATTGATTTTTACAATTGATGGAGAACATTCAAAAGATTTAGATGATGCAGTTAGTTTAGAAATTAACAGCTCTGGAAACTATGTACTAGGGGTTCATATTGCTGATGTAGCATATTACGTAAAGAAAGACTCTGCTATTCAAAAAGAAGCAGCTTTACGAGGAACTAGTTACTATTTTAGTACACTTGTTATTCCTATGTTACATCCAAAATTATCCAATGGAATTTGCTCTTTAAATCCTAGAACAGATCGATTCACTAGAACAACGGAAATAGAACTTAGCCCTAGTGGAGAAATTTTAAATTTTAAACAATACAAAAGTATTATTCACTCTAAGAAAAAAATGTCCTATGAAAGTATTAATCAAATTTTTGAAAGTAGTATATCTTTGTCAGATTATACCGAGTTTATTCCTACACTTGAAAAAATGTTTCAGTTATCTAACATTTTAGAAAAAAAGAAAGAACAGCGTGGCTATATTAGTTTTGGTACAGAAGATTTTTTCATCATAACAGATGAATACGGAAAACCAAAAGAAATTTGTCCTAGAAAAAGAGGAATGGCTGAGAAGCTAATTGAAAACTTCATGTTACTAGCTAATGAAATAACAGCAATTTATCAGCAAAATATGCAATTTCTAAATCAAGAATTACCTTTTATTTATCGTGTACATGGTTATCCTAATGAAAAAAGAATAGCAGAAATTATTACATATTTAAAAAATAGTGGATTTACTATTGAAGAAAAAGATTATCATGAACCTAAAGAATTTCAAATACTTTTAAAATCCTTAGCTACTCTTCCAGCTTTTCCAGCAATTTCTGAAGTCCTTATAAGAGGATTATCAAAAGCTAAATATAGTGTAAATAATATTGGACACTATGGATTAGCGCTCGGATATTATACTCATTCTACATCTCCTATTAGAAGATACTCTGATTTGCAAACACAATATAATATGGATCAATATACTGAACAGGACCTATCTAGAATTGATATGGAAACACAAGCCGAAAGAATGATTCAAATTTGTAAACATAATACTAAAGTAGAAAAAATAGCAGATGTTACAGACCGAGATATCACAGGATATCAATTTGTTCAATTTATGGAAAAAAAGATTGGACAGACATTTACAGGAATGATTACCTATATTAGTAAACACCATATTATTGTTAGAACTACTGATTACGTAACTGGTACTGTTGAAACGAAAGAATTATTAGATGCAGGCTATAAATTAATTGACCAGGGAACAACATTAATAGATCCTAAAACAAAAAAACATTTAAGAATAGGAGATTTAATTGAAGTAGTTTTAACAAAAACTAGTTTAGAAGATAGAAAAATATTATTTTCAATTCCAAATCTTTCAGCTAAAGTTTATACTAAAAAGAGTTTGTCATCTTAACAAACTCTTTTCTTCTGGCTTTTGACATAAATACATAGAAATATTTAAATAGAAGTTATAAATTTGATTAATTGTTTGACGAATATTAGGGACTTTTTCTAATACCACATTTTTTTCTTCTTCTAAAACCTTTTTAGATTTCCATGAAAACTCTTGAACATTATTATCAGAATCTATAGAAGCACCAGTATAAGGAGCTACTGGAATTCCTGAAATACTTTCTATATTTTTAGCTTCCTTTGGAATACAAACTTCATCAATTTGGGCTTTCACTTCTCCAATAGAAACTTTTAGACGTTTTAAACGTGCAGATAACAATTCAATTTGAACCTGTAAAGTTGTTCGCATTAATTCGTCTTTTGTTCGAATAAATTGTCTAATAAATTCTATTATCAAATCTGAAAGGTCTTTTAACTTCCCAATCTCTTCCATATTTATTCCCGATTCTGGCATATTCTCACCTTCTTAAACTAATTATACATGATTTCTCAATAAAATAAACATTTTTTCTACGATTTTTTCATATTTTTTAGTAGAAAAGAGGAAATATGAAGCAGATTATTCTTTCCAAAGAAGAAATTGAAAATGAAAACATAAGAATGCAGTTAGAAGATGAGTCTCTAGTTTCTTTGCAAACTTTTCCCAAAATAAAAAGTAGACAAGAAATAATAGAAGAAATTAAAAATTCTTCTATCAATACTACAGAAATAGAAAAAGAAATATTAGAAAATAGAAACATAAGAAAAGTTCCAGAAGAGGTTCAAATTACATACGGAATTACAACAAAACGTTGTACTTTAAAATATTTACCATCCTTAGAAAATTTTTACTCTTCCGATACTGTTTCTGAGAATACAGCAACAGAATTACCATATGCTACTCCCCTTCTTATTCTCCATCAAAGCTTGGACGAAAAATGGCTCTTTATTCAATGTTCTTTTTATCAAGGATGGATTCTAAAAGAGGACATTCTTTCTATTAATGAGCAAGAATTTCTATTATTTCTAAAACCCGATAAATTTATTACTATTATAAAGCCACTACTTTCTTTTCAAAACACTTTCTTAGACTTAGGAGTAACTTTACCCGTTTTAGGAATTCATAAAAATTTTTTTGAAGTCTTTATACCAACAAAAAAAGAAATACGAATAGAAACATTTAATAAAGAAAATTGTATCTTAGGTTACCTGCCATATACAAAAGAAAATATTTTAGAACTTGCTAAATCATGTATTGGCATCCCCTATTCTTGGGGTGGTAAAAAATATGGATTAGATTGCTCCCTCTTCATTTTTAATTTATTTAAAACATTTGGATTGCAATTTCCAAGAAATGCCAGGAATCAAGAAAAAACAATTGGATTAAAAAAAATCGATTTAAAGGGAAAAACAGAAATAGAAAAAAAAGAAATTTTAAACACTCTTAGTTATCCTGCAATCTTACACAAAAAAGGTCATGTTTTATTAGCTATTTCTAATACACAAGTAATTCATGCTTATGGAGATGCTAAAAAGGTTATTTTGTCTAATATATCATCCTGCTATGGAACGGATTTATTTCCTTTTTTAACAACAGTATCCTGTCTACTAAAATAATATTTTAGAAAAAATATTGACAGATTACTAATTTATTTATATACTGTTTGTGAATAGAATGGGGCGGATTTATGGACTTAAAAAATGATAAATTATTATTAAATATATCACTAATAGACCAAATGTTAGATGATCTTTCTCCTATTAGCACTTTTATGAAAATAGAAGAATATCAGCAAATATATGAATATACTAATACATTAAAAAGCAAAAGATGGTTCTTAGATTCTAATTTTTTTAAGCCTATTAATCTTACAAAAAAAGAGGAGAACCTTCCTTTTCCAATTAAATTATATACTAAAACAAATTCTCAAAAATTATCTGATTCTCTAGCGATTATTCCTTATGAATTTCAATATATAAAAAGAGATTTACCTGAATTTGATATCATTATTATAAGAATGCTTTTAAATGAAAAAAACTTTCGAATTGCGACTATGGAAGTATCTGAAGATGTCATTACAACTTTAGAAAATCATTTTAAGCAAATATTGAAAAATAAGCCCGATGAAACTTCTAATGATATTTTTGATGAAGCCTGCTTTTTCTGTGTAAAAGAATATGCTGAAAGAGTTATTAGAACAAAAGGAACATTCTATGAAAATTGGAATTCTTTCCAAAAAGAATTTAAGGAAATTTATCATATAAGCATTCTAGACTATTCTGATATTGGAAAATACTTATGGCAGACAGATTTTCTTAAATTTGATAATCGTTATAGAAAACATGATAAAGCTTTTACGCTTGTAGAACAACTAGAGATTTATAAAAAACAAGAAGAAAAAGATTCTGAAAATAATACTCAAAAAAGCTTTTTTTCTTCTATTAAAAATTTTTTTAAAAAAGAAAAAGATTGAAAACAATCTTTTTTTATTGAATATCAACTTTATTTTCTTGATCTTCTGAAGTAACAACGGAATCATTCATCATTTCAGCATTCTGAACAATTGGTTCTGATACTAGTGATGAATCCATAGAAGCATCTGAATTTTCTACAATTGGTTCTACAGATACTGGTTGAGTAACCATTGGTTCTACTGATGGAGCTTCTTGTAGAATTTCTGGATTCATTACCGGCTCTACAGACATTGACTGAGTAGCCATTGATTCTACTACTGGATTCTGTTCTACTGAAGGAGTTACCTGTGAAATTTCTGAATTCATTACTGGTTCTACAGGCATATTATTTGGTTGTATTGGTTGATTCATTGCCATCATTCCATTTGAATTATTCTTATTCTTTTTAGTCATTACCAATACAACAACGATAATCGCTACAATCACAATTCCAAGAATGCCAAGAATTATCCATAAAGTAGTATTATTTTTCATAGAAAACTCATAATTAATATTTGTTAATTCATTATACTTAATTTTCCATGTTAAAGTATTACCTTCTTCTTTTGTGGCATTATGAGAAAGAGCTTTAGATGGTAAAGTTACTGAATAAGAAAGATCTATATTAGATTCATAGAAAGATACTGTCTCACTATCAATATCTTCTGATCTCGTATCTATTGTGAAATTTGCTTTATATTTTCCCCTACCAACTTTTTGGAAAAATTTTATGTTATCTTTTGGATCATTCAAATATTGGTCAAGGGATACTACAACCTCACTATCTGTACTAACATCAGCTAATTTGAAAGTTTTAGTAACCTTAATACCTTTCATATCATCTTCCGCATAATCTTCTACGACAAAACCTTTTTCTGTAAATTCTTTTTTACTTTCTTCCATAGATGTCATATCTTCAGACATAGTTTCTGCAAAGGCCATAATAATAGATAATTCTACATCACCATTTTTCTTAATATTCATTGATACATTTTCTTTAACACATCCAGTGATTAATAAAACTGTCATTAGTATAGTAAATATTTTTCCTAATCTTTTCATAGCTTACATCCTTTCTAGATTCTATAATCATTTTCATTATATCATACTTTTCCTTATAAAAAAAGAAAATCTCTATATTGAGATTTCTTATTGTTGATTTCCATTTGATGGATTATTAAGCACTTGTTTTGAGAAACGTATCCTTGAGATGCATTTATAAAAGAATTAGGCGTCATTGTAGGATTATTTGCCATTGGCTGAACAGGTACAGATTGGTTCATAACATTCGTATTTTTCTTTCTTTTACTAATTACTACAGCAATTACTACAATAATAGCAATTACTCCTGCACAGGCAATTCCAATAATAATCCATAACATAGAATTATCTTTTTTATCAGAATTTACTGTACTACTAAAATCTGAACTATTAGTTGCTGAATTGCTATTAGAAACATTATTTGATGTGTTATCCTTCTTTAATTCAAATTCGTATTGAATATCTGTTTTTCCTTCAAGGTTAAGCTTCCAAGTTAATGTATTTCCCTCTACTTTATCTGCATTATGAGAAATTGGTGTACTTGGTAATGTTACTGAATAAGATATATCATAAAATGCTTTCAAATCCTCAAGATCCATGTCTGGATATAGAGTTTCTTGTCCATTTTCAGAAGAATCTCCTTCTAATACGAAATGAGCTTTATATTTATCATCTCCAAGAGATTGACATAATACAGTTATCTCTTCCTCAAATATTTTATCAAGATGAACTTCTACAGGTTCTTTAGAGCTTGCTTTTTCTACATTATAAGTTTTAGTAATTTTAGAGCCTGTCCATTCACTATCTTTATAGTCTTCTACTTTAATCCAAAGCTTTTCA
>CAZRIC010000012.1:0-3873 GCA_964600095.1 uncultured Muribaculaceae bacterium | reverse complement strand
CATACTCCGTTTTGTCTTCCTCAGTAATTCCTCCACTAAAACTAGACTCTTCTTCTAAAGCTTGATTTGAAATAGCAAATATAAGAGCAAAATCGACATCTCCTTGCTCATTAATTACCATGCTAGAATTATATTTCATACACCCTGTTATCAAAAATAGAACTAATAATAAACTAAATAACTTTCTTACCCTTTTCATTTTACACTCATCTACTATTTTTTTAGTTATATCATAGAAAAAGAAAAAATCCCATAAGGGATTTTAATTATTCAAATTATTTTTATAAATCTGTAAATTGATTCTGTTAATCATTCCTAATATTTCAATTTGAGTATCCATACTAGTATTCTCCTGCGTAGTTAATTGCATAACATAATCAATCTCTGACTTTTTGACAATATCTTTTCCAGTACCGCCTGCATTTAATTTTGCATAAAGAGTATTTAAATCAGATATTCTTTTGTCAACTGCCTTTACTCCTCCTACTATCTCTTCACTAAATTTCTTAGATTCATGATTATATAAAGTTTGTAAATCATTTTGAAAAGTCTCTAAAATATTTTCCTCTTCTTCATTAAAATCAATAGAAATACCTTGGGATCTCATTAAAATAGCTAACGTTGGAATCTCTAACTTGTCTAATAATTCTTTTAAATCTTCTTTACTATAATACTGCTCTAATACTTTTTCAATCCACTCTCTAGAATATTTTTTTAAATTATCAGTAGATTCCTCTAAAGATGCAATAAAGCCTGATAAGACACTCAATTGTTCTGTTTTAATGGCTGCTTTTTCTCTAAGCTTTTTCTCTTCAATTGCTTTAGCATCAAACATAGAAAGCAATTTTCTTTTAATGTCATCTTCCATCATTATTTATCCCCCTTTATATTACTTTTCCAGTAGTCCTCTACCTGTTGCGTAATAGCAAGCATACTTGAATATTCACTGCTATCTGTTAAAATCCAATTATTCATTTCTGAATAAGATTTTGCAATAAGAGCAAGTAATTCTCTTGTTACAATTTTATCTTTGTTTTCAAGGCGATCACTTGTAACTACAAAAGTATTATCTTTAGGAAATTTTCTAAATAGAACAAACGTCTCTTTTCCAGTAATTACTCCAACATTTCCTTCATATAAAGTAACATTATCAAGGTTTTTAGTATCTTTTCCTTGACGCAATTGATCTAATAAAGCCAAAGAATCTTCTGTTACATTTTGATAAGCGAATGTTGGAACTCTAGGATCAACCCATGCATTATAAATTAAAGTTTTAGGAATTACTTTTTCTAAACTAGCAGAAAGTGCTTTTGTAGAAGCATCCTTCTTTAAAATATCTTGATAAATTCGATCAATTTTTTCAAGCTTCTCCATTAATTCTAATAAATTAAATAAGGAACTACTTCCCTTAGCTTTTTTAAGCAAAATTTCCATCCATTTATATAACAAATATTCATACATTCCAGGATAAGCCATTAGTAATTTTTTTGACTCTTCTAAAGATACTTTATCTTTTTCTAATAATCCTAAAATATTTTCAAGGTAAAGATTATCACTATTTTCTATTTTTTTGTCAATATAATTTAAAGCATATCCTTTTAAAGCTACTTCAAATTGTTCTATTTTCTGTGCTTGTTCTGGAAAAAGACGATATGGTAATTCCTCATCTATTTCATCATTTTCAATTAATTCAGCATTTTTTCTAACAATAGCATTTACAGCTACTAAACAATTAGGAGTATCATCTGGATATAAAAGTTCTTTAAAAAATGGAATATAAATATCTGTATCAACTAATTGCCCGTCTACAATTGAACTTGATAAATTGCTCATTAATTTTAATTCTTCTTCTACTTTTAAATTTTCATCTATTAATCCGCTTTTTAAATCTTCATAAGCTGCTGCCACTTCTTTTGCTTTATCAATAGTAGCAACTGCATCTAAATATCTTTTTCCAGTTTTAACTTTTGGATGAGTGGCCATATTAATAACAGAACTAGCAATCATAACACTTTCTGCAGACATATCAGAATCAGTAGTCGCTGCATCCAAAAACTTTTTTAGTTCATCTTTATCCATTTTCGCAATTTTAGAAACATCTTTTTCATGAGCTACTTTAGAAGCAGTTCTTCTAATTGCTAGTTCTTCCTGAACATGATCATGATGAACAGACTTTACTTGATGTAGCTTTTGTAATTTTTCTAATATATTTGTCAAGGATTGTTCCATACTATTACCCCTATTCCTTTTATTCTATATAATAGTATATCAATTAATAGAAAATAAAACAATATTTGATTTTATTTTCTTGTAATTTTTTTATTTGACAAAATTTGCAGAAAATGGTACGATAAATATCGTGTTTTTTAAGAAAGGATATGGGAATATGTTTGCTTTCCTTAATAAAACATCAAGAAAATCAATACATAAGACAAATATTTTCAATAAAGATATTTTAGATTCTTTAAGTGATACTGGGCTATCCAGAAGTAATAACGAGGATTGTGTAATTACAATTACTCATCCCGATAATCCAAATTTAAAACTACTTGCTGTTGCAGATGGTGTTGGTGGTAGAACCAGTGGAGAAGTTGCTTCTAATTTTGCCATTATCGCACTAGAAAGATGGTTTTTAAAGCTATCTGAAGAAAAGATTCAAAATACAAAAGAACTTTCTAGAAAATTAAATAAAATGATTCGGTGTATTAATGATTGCCTTTATTTATTAAAATCCTATCATACCGGTTGTGCAACCACATTAACCTGTGCCATTGTAAACGAAGAAAAAACAGTAATTGCAAATGTAGGGGATTCCAGAGCTTATATTGTTAAAAAAAATTCTATTAAACAAATTACAAAAGATGATTCTGTTGTATGGTATTATTATGAACAAGGCAATCTTACAAAAGAAGAATTAAGATTTCATAAGCAAAATACATTAATTACAAAATGCATTGGACCTGATTATGGAACAAAGCCTAATATTACTATTTTAAAGAATAATTGTTACGATGGTATCCTTCTTTTTACAGATGGAGTAACAGATTGCTTGTCAGACTCTAAAATAGAAAAACTAGTACAACACAGAAAAGAGAATTTAGCTCAGATTATTATTAAAGAGGCAGTTTATGGTAAACCTGCCAAAAGAGTTCCAAAAGGAAAAGATTTTTATAGACCTCTTAATGGGAAAGATAATGCCACTGTAGCGCTTTATTTTAAAAAGAACCAATATAGTTAACATAATAGAGGGTTCTTTTTATTTTCAAATATGCTATAATATTTTTATCAGGAGGATATTTATCATGTCGTCAATATTTAAAGAAACTGAAGAAGAAATTAGAAAAAGAGAAATCGAAAGTTCAAGCTTTACTACTTTAATAGAAAAAGGAATGAGAAAATGCCACTTAGAAGAAGATTTAGAACTACTTCTTTATGATATAAGTGATGCCATAAAAGAGAATCAAATTCTACTAATAGAAGCAAAAGAAGGCCGCGAAGAGGCCTATTTAATTCCTCTTCTACTGGCATATCAAAATACTACTTTTTTCAATAGATTTATTATTGCTACTGCTTCTAGTACTACTAGAAATAGAATTATACAAAAAATAAAGGAAATTTCTGCCTTACTCGAAATCGATATCCCAATTCATGTATTAGAAAATGAAAAAAAGTATGCCTGTTTAAAAAGATTAAAAGGTTATAATCAAAAAAGAAAAAAGAAATTAAACACATCTAAATCGGATTCTATTAAAAAACAGGAATGGCGAAAGATTCAAGTAAGAAATTGTACTCTAACTAGCTGTAGCTTTTTCAAACAATGTAAGTATGCTATTGCTTATACGTCTATTAGTAAAAATGGATGCTCCATTATTA
>CAZRIC010000011.1:10386-14561 GCA_964600095.1 uncultured Muribaculaceae bacterium | reverse complement strand
ACCTATTACATGAATTTCTCCTCGAGCAAGGAGCGGTTTCAACATATTCCCAGCATCCATTGCTCCTTCTGCTCCTGCACCTACTATCATGTGAATCTCATCGATAAACATAATAATTTCACCATCTGATTTTTGAATTTCTTTTAAGACAGCTTTCAATCTATCTTCAAACTCTCCACGATATTTAGCTCCTGCTATTAAAGCGCCTAAATCTAACTCCCAAATTTTCTTTCCTTTTAAACTATTCGGTACATCCCCTTTTACAATACGTTGTGCAAGTCCTTCTACAATAGCAGTTTTACCTACACCAGGTTCCCCTATTAATACAGGATTATTCTTTGTTTTTCTAGAAAGAATACGGGTTATACTTCTAACCTCATCATCTCTACCTATAACAGGATCTATCTTTCCTGCCTTTACAGCATCCACAATATCTCTACCATATTTTTCTAATACATTTTCTAAATTTTCTTCATACGGATTTTGCATATTCATACTATCCCTTCTTTCTTCATCAGTTATCATTATACTCGTTTTTTGGCACTTGTCAAGTATGAGTGCTAAAAAAAGTAATTGCACTATTTACTAGCATTTGCTATAATCATATTAGAATGAAGGTAAGATATGAATAATGTACACATGAAAGCTGGTTTTATTACACCAGAAAAAAAAATTGAAATTGGCTCTGAACATCTTCTTGCTTTTTGTGGATTAGCTTGCCAAAAATATTTAAAAGAACATCCTGATGAAATTGAAATTTGGAAAGAATTTTCTAAAGATTACTCTTACTTCCATCCCTTTTTCGATTTTCTAGTTTTTCATTTAAAATGGATTCCTATCGGAATTCTTGGCAATGATAATTTATTTGGTATCTTAGAAGAAGATCGTCTCTATATACAAGAACTCCCTAATATTCCAGATGAAGAAGATTTATATAACACACTATTTTATGCAAAAATAAAAAATCCAAATAGTAAAAAATATTTAGTAAAAGCAGATAATCGAACTTTGAGTATTCATAGTCCTAAAAAGAGAATTTATGGAGAAGGAATTATCTTAAATGATGGAATTGTATTTATTCAAAACAATATTTCTCAATTTGCATTAACTACTACTATTATGAATCAATTAACTATCAAATATCCATTTTTAATAGAAGACTTTAATCTTTGTAAGGATACTTACAAAGATGATTATCATTGGTATCTAGTTGATCGATTAGGAGCTATCCTTTTCACAGAAAAATATGCCATTTATGAACATTCCCTCATTTCAGAGAAACAACAAATTGCTCTAAAAAACATTCCTGTTGATAACGAGGACCAAGATAAAAATGAAGAAGAATATCAAAATCCATATCCTATTGAAACAACTAAAAATTTAATTCAAAAAATTTATAATTCATAAAAAAAGAAATAAATAAATTATTTCTTTTCTTTTGCATTCAAATTTTGAATAGGTAGTCCTAATTTTTTAGAAAGATTTTCTGCCATATCATAATCTTCACTTCTAAAATAAACAACATTTTTAGGTACCGCATATCTAGCATCCAATACAATTTCACAATATTTTCCTTCTGGCATATTTTTCTGAATCTCATAAGGAGTAATTAAAGGAGTTGCCATACTATAAGAATCTATCACATATTCCCCTGCATCTATTAATGTATAAATAGAGCGTTCTTGAGAACTAACAATAACAGCAGCATCTTTATAAAGAGCTCCTAAATAAGATTCATTATCGATATCATAAGAAATTCCAATTATTCCCTCACAAAAAGTATTAATACTATCCTCTGTTTTCAAAGAAGCGGATATAACTCGCTCTTTCTTTCTATATTGATCATCTTTTAACCAAGAAATAACTTGTATTCCTTTAGAACAATCAGATTGCCAACATCTAAGAACAAAAGGCTTTAAGATATCTTCTAAAGCTAAAATTTTTTTCAAACTATCTAGTTTATCATCTACGGTTTGAAAAGAATAATTAAAATAAGATTTAACATTACGTAAACACTCTACTAATAGATGTTCTTCATTCTTACTAAAAAGAGAAGAATACACAGTAAGCATTGTTTCTAAACAAGATGAAAATTGGCGAACTAAATCCTCTCCTCTTTTCATTAATATTTGGGTATCATTATCTTTAATTCTAAACTCTCTCATGATATAAAAACCCTCTTTTTCTCTTCCAACTCAAATTGTCTATAATAAGTGCATAATTGATGACTCGCTTTTATAAAATGAAGAGACTGTTCTAAACGTAAATAAGCGGGATTTAAGGCAGATATTTTAGTAAGGCCTTGTGAAAGTCTAATTCTATCTAATCCATCTGCATCTTTTAATATTTTCCACATTCTGATAAAGCTACCAAGATTTGTCAAATGATATCTTTGAATCATCTTTTTCTCTTCTTCATCACTCAGAGAATGAAGTTCTATAATGGCACATAATAAATTCCTATTTTCTTCTTCTTCATAGATAGGATTATTTAATAAAGAACATACTTTCTTAGCCGATAGCATACCATGTTCTCTATCTTCAAAATCATTTCTCCTGCCAATATCGTGATATTTAGCGGCATCCAATACAATCCTCTTATCTATATCAGAAGATAAATATTTTTCACTTAACAAAAATGTCCAAAAGATAGTTCTTTCAATATGATCTGGTCCATGTAAAATACTTAGATAAAGGACATTTTTATCTAATGTTTCATATTCTTTTTTTAGCCTCTCTATTTGTTCCTTCGATAAACCTTCTAATATACTTTTTAAATCTTCTTGACCCATAAAAATATATTTTAAGTCATAGGCTCCATCCCGCAAACATTCCTGATAATTAACGGATAGTTCTTCAAAGGAAACATTTGCCATTCCATCTAATAGCTTTATCATACTATCACCAATTTTATTATATAGGAAAATAAAGATTCTGTAAAGAAAAACTATTGATAGCTATCAATAGTTAAACTTTATATTTCAATTTATAGTAAGTACATAACTCATAACTTGCCTTTACATAAAGCATGGAGGTAAAAATTCTTAAATACTTAGGATTGAATGATAATTCATCTAAAGGACCTAAATCGTAACGTATTCTATCCAAAGCATCAATATCTTTCAACATCTTCCATAAAGTTTCAAATCTTTCTTTATCTTCTAATTGATATTTATTAGCAATAAAAGAAGACTTTGAATCTTCTAAAGAATGAAGCTCTATAATGGCACATAATAAGTCCCTATTTTTCTTTTCTTGATAAATAGGATTATCCAAATAAGATAAAATTTTTGAAGCAGAAATAATACCATGAACACTATCATCCTTATCATTCGTTCTTCCAATATCATGATATTTAGAAGCATCTAATAAAATTCTTCTATCTATCTCACTCATATTACTTTCTTTACTCATTACATAAGCCCGAAATAAAACTTTTTCAGAATGATATTTTCCATGAATTTTACTTGAATACAAAATCTCTTCTTTAAGACTATTTAATTCCCCTTTTAAAAACTCAATATCTGTTTCACTAAAAGAATGAAGTATAGTAGATAAATCTATTTGTTTTTCTGGAAAAGAAAAATTGTCAATAAAAGGACTAGATTTTAAAAACTCTTGATAATAGTCATCTAAATTATTAACATCTCTTTTTTCTAATAATTGCAACATACTACCACCTATCACAGTATATAAAAATTAAAAATAAATGTAAAGTCATTTTATCTATATTTCTTTTTATTGACATTCTTTGACAAAAAAAAGATTAGTGTACTAATCTTTATTTCAAAGCTTCTAATAATTCAGCTTTTTTCATTGTTGCATAACCTTCAATATTAGCCTCTTTAGCCATATCTCTTAATTCGGCAACTGTTTTCTTTGATAAATCATTATCTACTTTCTTGTCTGCTACAACTTCTTTTTTTTCTACTTTAGAAGTAGTTTCTTTTGCAGTATCAGTCTTTTTAGAAGTAGTTGCTTTTACTTTAGTAGCCTTCTTAGAAGTATCCGCTTTAGATTTAGTAGCTGGCTTTTTTGTAGTGCTAGAAGCAACTTTTTTAGACTTAGAATCAATTTTTTTTGTATTTGAAGTTGTACTTACTTTCTCATCTTTTGTAACTCTTGGCATTTAACAAATTCCTCCTTGGTAATTTTAAGCATAAATCTCTACATATA
>CAZRIC010000011.1:7093-10376 GCA_964600095.1 uncultured Muribaculaceae bacterium | reverse complement strand
CTGCCTCAGTTCTTCTGCCATCTGCTAAAGACTCTTTTCCTTCTAAAGCATCTTTTGCCATTGTTACTAATCCAGTAAATGCTCCTGCATCTTGAATTGCAATTTCACTTAACATTTTTCTATTAATAGAAACTCCTGCTTTGTTTAATCCATTAATGAATTTAGAATAACTAATATCATTCATACGACAAGCAGCATTAATACGAGTAATCCATAATTTTCTCATATTTCTCTTTGTTTGTCTTCTATCTCTATAAGAATATTTTAAAGAGTGCATTACTTGTTCTTTAGCAGTTTTGTATAATTTATGTTTACTTCCAAAGTAACCTCTAGCTTGTTTTAAAACTTTTTTTCTTCTTGCAGCGTGGATAGTTCCACCTTTAACTCTTGCCATTATAAATTCTCCCTTCGTTTATTAAATTGTTACATTTTTTAATCTATTAGCATCTGCTTTACTTAGTTCGGAAGCTTTTCTACCACTTCTGTTAGATGCTGCATTTTTCTTTCCAGTATTATGTCTAGTTCCTGGATGTCCTATTTTAATAGATCCACCATCACGAACATTTAATACTTTTTTAGTTCCTTTATGTGTTTTTAATTTTGGCATATTATTCCTCCTATTTTTCCTTTTTTGGCATAAGTATCATTGTCATATTACGTCCATCAAGAAGTGGTTTTTGCTCAATATCAGCTACGGCATTTAATGCTTCAGCAAAGCGAATTAAAACTTGCTTTCCCAAATCAGTATGAGCCATTTCACGTCCCTTAAAACGAATTGAAGCCTTTACACGATGACCTTTCTCTAAATATTTAATTGCTTGATTAACTCTAGTATTGAAATCATGAATATCGATAGATACTGATAATCTATATTCTTTCATTTCTAAATTGGTTTCTCTTTGTTTCTTTAAGTTTTCTTTTTGTTTTTTCTTATTCTCATATTTAAATTTATTATAATCCATTATTTTACATACTGGTGGATTACCATTTTGATTAATTAAAACAAGATCAAACCCTGCATAGGTCGCTAAAGTTAATGCATCCTTAATATTTTTAATTCCTAACTGCTCACCATTTGGTCCAATGACCATAACTTCTTTTGCTCGTATTTGCTCATTAATGAACAAATCTTTTTCTTTGTTTGCGATAACAAACACCTCCTATTTTCATAATTCTACAACAGTATCTTATACCATGAAAAAAGTGCATACTAGGGTATCCACTTTAAAAGCTATTCTTCATATTTCTATTACTTTTGGCTTTTACCTATCGCTTCTGCAATCAGGTGGATGTGGATACATCGCTTTCCTTTTTTTCATTACATCGTAGATTATACATAAAAAACTTATGTTTGTCAAGTTTAAAATATGATTTTTATTATTTTACATATTCCGTAAATTTTGTATTATCATCTGTAATTGCTCCTTCTAATATTGCAAAATCCATGTTGCAATCTACAAAAGATGATCCCTTAATATTTACATCCTTAAAATTCTTAGAAATAAAATTTAAACCTTGATAATTTCCATTACTCATATTTTTTTGATAGACAGTTTGTGGGTTAATATCTGCATTTGTACCACTAAAATCATAATCACTTACTTTTACATTAGTAAAATCAATGCAAGATAAATCTAAGAAACTAAGTTGTTCTCTAAACTCTGGATTAATTTCCAAATGATCTCCAACTTGTTTTAATAATAAATCTGTATCAATTTTAGATAGATTTCCAGCGCTTTTATCTAATTGAGATAATTTACTTTTCAAACTTTCTAACTGATCAAGAATTTCTTGTCTCTGTTTATCTTGAGATATCTGTTTCATTAAGGTTTCATTTTCTATCCTTTTCTTTTTCTCTTCCTTACTCTGATCTAATACTCTATTATAAAAGTTTTTATCCCTTATAACATTTGCTTTAAAATCATCATAAGACACTAAAGTGGGATTATCCTCTACTGCTAAAACATTATTTAAATTAATAACCGTAGATAAATTTAAACATTTTTGTGGTGATAAAGAAAAAACAATTCCATTGATACTTATCAGATTTCCAACTTGCATAAAGGAAAAATTTCCATGTTCATAAGGGATACCCGTTAATGTAGAAACTCCGCTTTCTTTACTATATATCAAAAATTCTGAATCTTTTATACATAATAAATAGTCCCCTATATCCTTATAAGGAATGAAAGAAAAATTTTCATATGTATTTTTTTTATTATTATAGTAACGATTTTTTAAAAATCCTTTTTCATATTTAACTCCTAAATCATCATAAGACACTAATTTTACTTTTTTACCAGTTAAATCGATATTGCCACCATCTAGGGAAGCATATCCATTACAAAAGTTTCCAACGCTTTGAAACTTAGGTGAAATTACAACTTCACCCTTCTTATTTTTAAATCCCCATTTTCCTTTTTCATTTTGAAATTTAACTAATCCTTCTTGAAAATTTGGCTGAGAAAGTGTAGTTTTAAAAAGTTCCTTACCATTCTCATTAAAATAAGTCATTAAACTGCCATTATCAAGGCACACTACTCCATCACTATATTCAGAATAATAAAAAGATGTACAAGGAATAACTAGATTTCCTTGTTTGTCAATAAATCCATATTTTCCTAAACTACCTAACTCTGTGCTGCTCACTCTAGCGCGTCCACTTTTAAATGGTCCACTTTCAGTTCCCCATTTTACTTTTCCAATAAGATTTCCTTCCATGTCTATATATCCACATTTCTTGTCTCTTCCAATTGTAGTTAAGCGAGCTATTCCCTCATGAAAATCATCAATATAAACATTTTTTATTCGATTAATAACTTCACCATTACTATTAAAAAAAATGTTATCAATGTCTCCTGTTGGTAAAGTTTCAATACCTAAAAAGTACTTTCCATTATCTAATTCTTTAATACTATCCAAAACAGGAGTTATAGTAGTGCCATCAGCTCTACATAAATACATATCTGAAAAAAATGCAGGACTTTTCATTCTTATAAAAACTTTTTTATAAGAGACGTTTAATACTTCCTCCAAATATTTTTTATATAATTCTTGAAATGCATGTTCCTCCATACTACCACCTTATTCTTAATTATATTATAACATGTATTTATTATAATTTTATCGCAACTGTAACAAATACGTTATTTTCTCAAATCTATCATATTTATGTATACTTTTTTTTACAACTTTATATTTAGAAAAATCATATTCACTTTCCCCAATATCGTTATCAGTTGTATAAACAATAAATAAAGTTTCACCGTTCAATACGTATTCT
>CAZRIC010000011.1:1640-7057 GCA_964600095.1 uncultured Muribaculaceae bacterium | reverse complement strand
CAAAGCATCATCATTATCTGGAAATACATTATAATCAAAATTCATAAGATGAAAAAATCTTGTGTTAGGAGATATATTAGATGTTGTATAAATTCCCATATCTAATGATCCTACATTTAATAAAGTTGGATATTCATATTGATTAATATAATCTGCAAATTGATATTGAAAAATAGTCTTTTTACTTTTCAAAAAATATTCATTCTCTTTTATAGAATAGTAACATCTAAACAATAGTATAAAAGATACAATAGTGAAAAAAAGAATTTGTTTTTTAATAGAAAAAGATAGTTTAACTTTAAAAAAAAGATATCTTTCAAATAATATACAAATACCAATAAATGAGATTAATAAAAATAAATACATAGGTAAAAAATAATAAGAATACTCTCTTAATCCCCAGTACATACCAATATGAGTAAGAAAAAAAGTAATTATAATAGCAAATTTAGCATATTTTTCTAATTTAATTGGTATCAGCAAAAAGAATAACCAAATAAAAAGATACTTTACTAAAAATCTACTATTATAAATAGCTGCTGATAGTATAATCCATATATATTTTAATCTTGAAAAAAATTCTAAATTATTGGGATAATACTTTATATTCATAATGAAGTAACACTCTATAAATTCTACAAAAGCATCATTTAAAAGGAAATAAATAGAACATATTCCAAAAGGAATAAACATTCCTATTAAAAAATATAAAATATATACTAAAAAAGTTTTTATTCCTTTTTTTATCAATACATGTATTAATAAAAAAAATATAAGAGACATCCAAAAGCCAAGCATAGTATATTTTATCATAAAAACCATACCTGCCATAACTCCATTAATAAAAATATCTTTTTTTTGAAAACTAGCTTCCTTAAAATATTTCAAAAAAGAATAAAATGTATAAGAAAACATTGGTAAACAAAATTCTTCTGCTGAACCAGTTGTTGTAAAAGATAAACTAGTAACCATAATATAAGTAATAGCAGGTAATAAAAGAAATGTATATTTTTTATTTAAAAATAATGTTATTGCTTTATGAAGATAATATAAAAAGAAACTAAAAAAGAAAATTTCAAGGAAAAATACTCCATAAAAAGTCGTAGAGGAAAAAAGTGATCCTAAACCATAAATAAAGTATAATAAAGGGCCTTTTTGCTCAAATAAATCTCTATAAGGAACAATTCCTCGAAAAATAGACTTACCTACTGTAAAAAAAGAATTAGCATCTGCCCAATCATTAAATGCATATAAAAAAGAGTTTTTACTAGTGAACATCAAAAAGAAAAACGCTATCAAAAAACAATAGAAAAAAAACAAATAATTTTGTTTATTTTGTTTTAGAAGATTTGTCATAATGTTACCTCACTTTATATGTTTATATCCACATCTAGCGCAGTATTTACCCATAACTTTCTCTCCGCACATAGGACAAAAACGGTATTCATGGGTGAAAGGAACTGGTACTGACGGTACTACAACTGGGGCATTTTCCCTAATATCAAATCTTACTCTAGACATTTGTTTAACTTTATCAATCGTTTTAGAAAAGAAAAATACTACAAATATAATAAATAAAATAAAAAATAAAGGGATTTGAACACTTCCAAAGATTAAGAAATCATAAGTTCCATGAGCAAGAATAGGAATTAAAAGGCTTTTTATTTTATTCTTTTTAGAAATTTCTTTGTTTTGATGTTTATCAGCGGTTTTTGCTAAACCTAAATAGTACCCTATCAATACACCAAAACAAGCATGTCCTGGAACAGCAGTAATTGCTCTTAAAATAGCTGTTGAAATTCCTGAAGTTGTAATACCAGAATTGAATACATACATAATATTCTCTAAACAAGCAAAGCCCAAAGATACAAAAACAGCATATACAATAGCATCATAGGCATGATTAAATTCATAATGATGGTATGCAAATAAATAAACGAATATCCATTTAGAAAATTCCTCAATTAAAGCGACTCCTATATAAATATAAGGTATTAGTTCTAAAACAGTAATTTCTCCATCCTCCATCGCAAAAAAAGGAATAATATTAGATAGAATGAGTGTTAAAACAAGAGTAACAGCAACAGAACCGATTCCCATAAAAAATAATCCAATTAACATTCCTGTAGGTTCTTTTTCAAAATCTATTTTATAAATATATCTTCCCAATAAAAAAACTGGAAGTATTGATAAGAATAATAAGATAATTAATAAAAATATAGATATCAACACAAATCACCAACCTACTCTTTATAATATTATAACACGAAAAAATAGAAAAAAAATACTTCATTAGAAGTATTTTTATATTCTGCCTAAGTATTTAGCTGTTCTAACCATTTGAGCACTATAACTCATTTCATTATCATACCAAGCAACAACTTTTACCATTTGTTTTCCATCAACTTCCAAAATCTTTGTAAGTTGTCCATCAACTAATCCTCCTAAATGAGAACCGATAATATCACTTGATACAATTGGATCCATTGTAATCCCTAATGTTTCATTTGAATTTGCTCTAAATAGTCCATTGATTTCTTCTACACTAGTATTTCTAGCTAATTCTAATGTTAAATCAACAACAGAACCAGTAGTAGTTGGAACACGCAATGCACCACCATCTAATTTTCCTTTTACTGATGGGATAACAAGACCTAAAGCACTTGCTGCACCTGTTGATGCTGGAACAATATTAGCAGCACACGCTCTACCACGACGAGCATTGATACCTTTCTTATGAGCAATATCTAATGTTGCTTGATCATTTGTATAAGCATGAACTGTAGTCATATATCCTTTTACAATACCAATATTTTTCTCTAATACGTTTACAACAGGAGCTAAACAGTTTGTTGTACAACTAGCAGCACTAATAACTGTTTCACTACCATCCAATGTATTTTCATTAACATTGTATACAATTGTCTTTAAATCACCTTTCGCTGGAGCAGAAATAATAACTTTTTTAGCACCAGCACGAATATGTGCTTCTGCTTTTTCTTTTTCTGTAAATCTACCAGTACATTCAAATACTTCATCAACACCAAGTTGTGCCCATGGTAAATTTGCAGGATCAGTTTCTGCATATACACGAATATGTCTTCCACCTACAATAATAGAGTTTTCGTCATGTGTAATTTCATCTACACGATAACTACGGTGAGAAGTATCATATTTTAACAAATATGCTAACTGTTCTGCATCAGTTAAGTCATTAATTGCTACTACTTCGAATTCTGGATCCTCTTCCATAATTCTAAATACTAATCTTCCTATTCTTCCGAATCCGTTAATTGCTACTTTTATCATTTTTTTCCTTCTTTCTAATTATTTAAAGCAACTTCCCCCTATAAATTCTCTTAAAACAGAATCATTTGGTACCTCATCACTTGGAATTGGTAAGAAATTTCTTAAGAAATTAATTAATCTAAGTGCTTCTGGGTATACACTATCTTGTTCATCTACACAGAAAAGTAGTGGTTCTACATAAGTCTTTAATACGCCTATTTCATATATTAATGAAGAATTAATAACAACATCTACCTCATCCTGATAAGGATAAATATTTTTTCTTTCTCCTTTTTCTACAGAATCCCACATATGTAATGTTTGGCTAGCTGTATAACCTCTAGTTTTACTATCGCGAATAATTCTTCTAATCTTCCTTAAATCACTAGTATGAACATGACTATGATTATCAATATTTAATTGTACTAAAGGACTAATATAAATCTTATATTTATATTTTCTATCAACTGATAATGTCAAAATATCATTTAATGCATGAATGCCTTCTACAATTAACATATCATTAGGACCAAGTTTTACAAAATGACCATGATATTCCCTTTTTCCGGTAACAAAATTATAAGATGGGACTTCTACTCTCTTTCCTTCTAATAATTGAGATAAGTGCTTATTAAATAAATTTAAATCTACTGTATATAAAGACTCAAAATCATAATCGCCTTTTTCATCCTTAGGAGTATCTTCCTTATTTACAAAATAATCATCCGTCGAAAGTTGAATTAAATTCATTCCTCTGCTTCTTAAAAATGTTGTTAACTTTTTAGCGGTAGTTGTTTTTCCACTACTAGATGGACCTGCTAATAAAATTAATCTAGTATCTTCCTTTTCACAAATCTTATCAGCTATTCTAACAAGTTGCGTATTATAATTTGCTTCTGCTAAACGAATTAAATCATCAATTTTTGCTGAAGATACTACTTGATTTAAATCTGCAGCAATATTAAGATCTAATTTATTACAAAGTTCATTATATCTTTGAAACTCTTCAAATACCATTTCATGATGGGTATAATCTAATGTACACTCTGGATTAATAGTAGTTGGGAATGATAACACAAATCCCCTATTATCTATTCTAGTAATTTTAAAGTCATTAATTTGCCTTGTACTATAGGCTAATTTCACATAAAAATAATCATAAACATCATCTAAGCGATACAAGTTCACATAAGTATTAGAAATATATTTTAGTACTCTTACCTTATCATATCTTTTTTTCTTTTTATAGTATTGAATTGCATCTACTCTAGATACACTCATTTTTTTAAACAAATAATCGTCTTTACTAATTTTACGCATTTCTTTTTCGATAGCATCAGCAATTTCATCTGTGATTTCCATACCATCTATTCTACAAAAAACACCTAAATCAATAGAGTGATCTACAAGAACCTCGTGTTCTTCTCCAAATAAATGTTTTACAGCTACTACCATCATAAAAATAGCACTACAACTATAAACATTATATCCTAAAGTACTACTACGATCAAAAAAGTCTACATTACATTTTTTGGTTATAGGATCACACAATTCAGTAATATCATTATCTACTTTTGCTACTAAAATATCATAATCATAATAATGTTGAAAATGTTTACAAATTTGTTTTAGAGTAGTTCCAGATGGGAACTCTTTTACCTCTAACTGATGATAAGTGACTTTTATTGTTTTTTCACCCATGTCAATCCCTCTATTCTCTATATAATATTCTATCAAAAAAATATATCTTTGTCATTATTTTTTGAATATTTTTAACTATTTAAACCTATGATAATATCAGGAGATGATTCCATGTTAATACCAAATGTCATTGAAAAGAAAAATGGAAATGAGCGTGTATATGATTTATATTCTAGATTACTAGAAGATAGAATCATTTTATTAACGGGAGAAATTGATGATCATTTAGCGAATATTATCGTTAGTGAATTACTTTATTTAGATTCTATTAATCACCAAGACATTAGTATCTATATCAATTCACCTGGTGGTAGTGTTACAGCGGGATTCGCAATTTATGATACAATGAATTTTATAAAAAGTGATGTTTCTACTATTTGTATTGGAATGGCCGCTAGTATGGGTGCTTTTCTTTTATCTAGCGGAAC
>CAZRIC010000011.1:0-1630 GCA_964600095.1 uncultured Muribaculaceae bacterium | reverse complement strand
AAAGATTTGTACTACCTAATAGTGAAGTAATGATTCATCAACCATTAGGAGGAGCTCAAGGTCAAGCAACAGAAATAAAGATTGCCGCAGAACACATTCTCCGTACTAGACAAAAGCTAAATGATATTTTATCCAAAAATACTGGAAAAGAAAAAAGTATCATTGAACATGATACGGAAAGAGATTTCTTCATGGATGCAAAAGAAGCTCTAAATTATGGCATTATTGATAAGATTCTAGAAAACTAGAATCTTTTTTATATATATTTTTCTCTGCTTAAATCAATAAGGGTTGCTAAACTAGTTGCTCCTTCATCTTGCATATTTTTAACTACAGTTAAAGCCTCATCTTGGTCATCCTCATTAAAAAGACATCCTACATTTGAGAGCATTGAAACAGAACGGTTATTCACAACAGATACTGCATTAGCAAATTTTGCTTTTTGCTCCAAAGACTGCATGCGCTGTTCCACATTTGTAAGTTGCTCATTGATCTTTCTATTCTGTTCAATAATACGTTTATTCTGTTCTAAAACTTGTTGTAATAATTCTTCCATAGTATGGCCTCCAATCTACTTAAATTATAACAATTTTTATAAAAATTTATATAAAAAAAGTGAAGAAAAATCTTCACTTTACGCAATTTGTACAATCTTTACGTCATACTTTCCATTTGGACTTTCAACAGAAACAACGTCTCCTACACGCATACCCATAATAGCTTTTGCAATTGGAGATTCATTAGAAATCTTATTGGCAAATGGATCTGCTTCTTTACTACCAACAATAGAATAATCCTCTTGTTCTCCATCTTCAACATATTCAATTGTAACTTTTGTACCGATAGAAACCACTTCTTTATTAACTTCCTTAATAACAACAGCTTTTTCTATCATTTGTTCTAATTCTAAAATTCTAGCCTCAACAATTGCTTGTTCGTTGCGTGCAGCATCATATTCTGCATTTTCACTTAAGTCACCAAGGGCTCTAGCATCCTTTAAGGCTTGAATGATTTCTGGTCTTTTTTCTAATTTTAAAACTTCTAATTCTTTCTTGATTTCTTCTAATCCTTCAGCAGTTAAATAAATCTCTTTTGTACTTGTCATAAAATCAACCTCTAGCTTTCCTTTTAAGATTAAGTCTACCAAATAATACTACTTTTTTAATTATTTGTCAACTATTACTTTTTAATTCTAATCATATCATAAGGTTCTAAATAATCGTCAATAGAAATCCTTACAATTTGTCTAGGATGTCTTACAATATCTATTATATTTCCATCCTCGTCTAAAATGTCAGAGACAGTATAAGATATTGTCTCATGATTTGGTCCAAATATTTCAACTTTATCGCCTTTTTTAAAATAATTTCTCTGTTCTATAATAGCTTCTTTTTTTTCACTATCATATTCTTTTACAATTCCTAAAAAGTCTTGATTAGATACTTCTTCACGACCATTATAATAGCTACATTCTTCGCCATAAGAACCATCAAAGAACTGAGGAACAGAATCTCTATTAGCACAATTTCTCAGAATAATTTCTTCTTTTTCATTGTACTTATAAGAATCTTTATCTTGTAAATATCTATCAATAGCCTTACGATAAACAGATACTACTGTCGCTATATAA
>CAZRIC010000010.1:0-14740 GCA_964600095.1 uncultured Muribaculaceae bacterium | reverse complement strand
CATAATAATTTCTTGTTAATAAATTTTCATCGCCATGATTATTTTCATAGCCATAAAAAATATCTGCTATCTGTAGTTGTACTTCTTCATCATTGATATTAATGCGATAAATATCTTTTTCTTCTAACAATTCTTTCATTTTATAACCAAGGGCAGAATAAGGCGGATATTTAAAAAAATAAATATACCGAGAGCAATACTCTCCGCGAAATAAATTTAAAGCCTCTAAGATTTCTTCATAAGTTAAAGAATGATAATCTCTTCCTTTATATTTTTCTAAATTCCAGTAACTAACAATTCCTTTTCTATATTTGTAGGAAGAGTGTTCCAATAAATCCCACTGTTTATGATCATACATATACTGTAAACTAAGTAATCCTAAAGATAAATCTGCTTTTTTATCTACTACATGATAAAAATAAAAGGGCTCGTTTAATTTCATTAAAGTACCACTACAACAATAATCAAAAAATTCATGACTACCAATTCCTATTTTAGGTTTTTGATATTCATAAATAAAAATCCAGTTATCTTCTTTTAAGGAATGACTTTCTCTAAATTTTTCTTTTACATCTAATAATAAACTTTTTAAATCAGGGTAAGAATGTATGCCACGATAAGTATTCCAAGAATGTTCCATCCAATAATAGTAATTATCTTTCTGATAAGTTAAAAAAGTATGAGTAAATGCACTTTCTTTCCAAGCACTATAGATGAAATAACTAGTAGAAGAAATATTTCTATCCTGTAAAAGTTTTCTTTCTAATTCTACTTGGTCATAGCAAACCCCTACTTTTTTTTCTAATAATTCTTCTGGTGATAATAAATGGTAAATTTCCTGAAACTCTATATCCCAATCCTCTGGATTTTTCTCTACAATGTTTCTTTCCATTTCATCTAAATAACCATAATTGATTTCTTTCATGATATCCATTACTTCTTCTACCATATTATCACTTCCATTAACATTTTCTTTATTATACCGAATTTTAAAGAGATTGTAAATTAACAATTCTTTACATCATTAGGAATTATTGTTATCTTTCAAATATATTACCTAGCAAAAAAGATAGATGCTTTATCTATCTTCATTCCAATCTTCTAAAGGATTTAATCCTTTACTGATTTCCCATTCTATATGTTTCATTCTAGCATTTCTAACTGCTTCACAATCCTTATTACTAATAGCAGAAGCTCCCTCAGTTACTACAAAGAAAGGAAGATTTCTTTTTTGGGCAAGTTCTTTCACTTCTTGGCAAAAGGCTCGTGCATTTTCTAATCTTTCTTGCTCCATTTTTATTTTCCTCACCTTCTTTTATATTTCGATAATACTTTTACAGTACTATTACTCAAATTTCCTGTAATTGGTTTAGAGGTATCTGCTACCATATCACCAATTGGATTTAATTCCCGGTAAAATTCTCCAGCAATGCCATCTATCTCACATAGATTTAAATGAGCAGAAATAATTAGGGGATTACATTGTCGTATTTTAGGTCGTGATATAAAAGTTAATCCTTTAGTAGTATCTGTTGCATAACTTACCTTATCAAAAGAGGTAATATCTCTCCATACATCACCATATTTGCTATCTAAAATTCTCTCTATGTTCTCTTTTTCACTCAAATAAAATAAAGAATGTTCATCAATAACTCCCATATCTTCGTAATAATTTAAGGCAAGTCCTAGAACCTCCATCATATATCTACTTTCTTTTGTTAATAATAAACTACTATAGACATGAATAGCTGCAAAAAAGTCTTCAAACCAAGCGGTATTTTCTCCTTCCATTAAAGCCATTTCTCCAGTAAAATTTCTGCATCTTTCACTAGACATATCAACACACATACCATTAGTATTTTCCAAATATCCTGCCATAAGCCATAATTTTTTAATATCTTCAAAAGAATGAGTATGAGCCCAAAATAGACAGGTTGCTAATATACCTCCATCTAATCTATCCATGCAAAGAGCTGGAATTGGCTTATCTAAAATAGGATACTTAGAATAATCTACTACTTCTTCAAGAGATATTCCATCCTCATGTAAATAAGTAAGTAATTCTTCATCCTTTAATAAAACACTTCTTAAATCTAATTCATCATGTTCCTGCTTTAAAATATCTCCTGACTTATAGGAATTAGCATGGGCAAAACATTTTGTTCCTCCATCATGAAACAATCCTGCTAATGCTATTTTAAAACCTTTCTCTTTTTCATCCATATACAAAGTTGAGGTAGTATAAGCAACATTCTTACAATGATCTAATCTTGAATAATATTCTTTTGGCTTTAAACATGCAATGTTGACATAATCCATTCCACAGAAAAGTCCCTTTCCTTTTTGCCTTCTCATTGTTTCTGTTTGAACATATCTTTCCAACCTCGGATCTGCACATTCTTTTGTCATTGCCTCATATTGTTCCACTAACATAAAACCCCTCATTTACTAAAAGTTATTAGTTATTATATCACATTAGAAAAAAACTTGTACCAAAAGTACAAGAAATTAGGAAAGATTATTCTTTCTTTAATACAAAATTAATGAATGGTTTATGACCATCATATTGCTGATTAGAAAAAGTAAGCAGATGCTTTAAATTAGGTACTTGAGAACAAATTTGAAAAAACCTTTCCTCTGTCATATCGTTAAAAAAGCGACCATCTTTTATTCTAGGAGATTCTCCATATTTAAAAGAGATATATAAAATACCATCTGCTTTTAATGCTTGCGTAACTTTACGCAAACAGATGAGCAAATCTTCATCATTTAGATGAAGAAAAGAAGCACATGCGAAAATACCATCAAATTCTTGATGATAAGAAAGATCTAAAAAATTTAATTGCTCTACTTTTTCCCCTAAAACTTTAGAAGCAATCTCACACATTTTTTTAGAACCATCAACAGCTTTCACTTGATATCCCTGCTTCTTAAAATAAGCGCTATCTCTTCCTGATCCACAACCTAAATCTAAAATAAAAGCTCCTGGTTTCAAATATTTTAAAAAAACATCTGGAACATCAAAATTATAATTCTCAACAAACTTTTTATTCCACTCTTGATAGTATGATTCACTATTTTTATCATAGTAATGAATGGTATCTTTTATATATTTTTTCATTTTATCCCTCTATAAAAAAGCTAAATTTTACTAATTATATTCTTTATTTCTTCTATTATCTCACTTATCTTATCTTGTTGTTTTTTCATATCTTCCACCTGTAATGCTTTAAAACTATATTCACATTGAATATCTAATGATAAATATTTAACGAGACCTTGGATAGCTTGATGTAATGTTTCTTTGGTACCTTCTTCTTTTCCTCCACCAACAAAAATAAATCCAACTTTTTTTCATCTTAAATTCTCGCTCTTATAACATGGGTGAAGCCTATCTATAAAATTTTTAAATAAACCACTTACATTATCAAAATAATTGGGAACTCCGAATAAAATAAAATCTGCTTTTGTTAGTTTTTCAATAATTTGTTCCATTTCATCATCTATCATACATTGATGCAGTTGGTGACAAGCTAAACAGCCTTTACAATATTCTATCTTTTTCTTTCTTAGAAATAGAATTTCACTATCTTCTAAAGAAGCAGTTATTTGCTTTAAAATGTACTCAGTATTTCCATTTCTATTACTACCTGAGATTAAAACTACTTTTGCCATTTTACTAACTCCTTATAATTTTATATTAACATATAAATTACTAAAAAATCTATTCTTTTAACTAAAAAAGAGAAAGTATCCTCTTTTTTATTCTCTTTTTTAAAACGTCAAATTTTCTTGCAATGCTGCATCAATCCTTATCATATTCATTAACATAGCAATTGAATTCCTGGAATGTTAAATAATCAGGGATATTCTTTATTTCTGTTAGTTTTCTAACATTTTCTTCTTCATAACCACTAGTAATTTCTTCAATAGCTTTTTCAACTGATGCAAATTTATGAATTCCTCTATTAGGTCGATTAGAATGTTCAAAATGATACCAGGTATCATTATATCGAAATAAAATAAAGCAATGCATTCTTATATCTTTCTCAAATTTCGCTTCTTTCTCATAACTTCTATAACAATACAATTTATTTTCTAAACCTACTTTATCAAAAAAGAATTTAGTGAGTTTTACTTGTTCAATACAAGTCCCCAGTCCAGTCTCTAATATTTCGTTAATAGGACTTATTCTATAATTTTCTCTAAATCCTTTCAAATTATTGACATGTTTTTCACCATACTTATCAATCCATCCATATTCTATATTTATATTCATAAAATCCATTAGTTCTCTAGGTTCTTTAATATCATCAAAAGTCATTTCATCTTTTAACGCCACTATTTTAGCCCCAAATAAAACATCATTTTTTAATTTCTCTAAATTTGGATATTCCACTAACTGTTTTAAAAAATAAACTATATCATAGATTGCTAAACGTTGATATAAATAGGGAACCTTTATTAACTTTGGATAGTACTTTTCAATATATGACATGATATTTGTATAATCGCTAGCATCTGCATATTGTTCCGTTTCTAAACTTGCAAATTTCCATGGTTTTCTAATCATTCTATAAAGAATATCTAGTTCAAAATCTCTAGGTGCATATATAGATCTTTCAAAATCTATTAGTTTAATTTTACCATTATCAAATAATATATTATCAAAATGTAAATCATTATGAATTAATACAAAGTCATTAGATTCTAAATATCTATCAAATTTTGAATAGGCATAATTTAAAAGTTGTTCTTCCTCCTGCTTAAATATAGCAAGTTCTTGTACCTTTTTATATAAGTATAAAAATTGTTCTTTTATTTCTTTTACCCAGTCATAGATTTTACCAGTATTACTATGGATTTGCATCATAATAGTACATAACTGTTTTATAACATCTTCCCTTTGTTCTTCAGAAAAAGTATGCCATACATGATATAAAGAAACTCCATTTAACTTTTCGATAATCTCATAAAAATAAGGAATATCCTCTTTATCAGTATTAAAATAATATAATTTTGGGATGAAATGATTTTCTTTGTTTTTCTTATAAAACTCGATTTCATTTAGAAATTCTTTTTCATTTTCTTGATTAGTACAAATCTTTACAATAAAAGCATCATTAATATTGTAGATAGTATTCGTAAAACCAACATTTATCTTTTCTACTTTAGGATTACTTCCCAATAAAACTTTATTTTGTTTCAAAATGATCTTTATAGTCTCTTCCATTATTCATCACTTCCAGTATATTTAATATTGTCAAATCTTGACTTTATTCTTTTCTTCCCTAACAATTTCATAATTTCATATAAATCTGGTGTCATAGATTTCGTAGTTAAAGCTACTCTTAAAACCATACTTACATCTACTATACTTCCTTTATAATTATTTTGATTTTCTTTAAATTCTTTCATATTTGAACAATATCCATATTTATCTGATAATTCTTTCATTCTATTAAACCAAGTGTCTTTATCATCATTATCATTATAATAATTATCAATATAATCAAGTAGAATAGTTTTTATTTCTTCCGTATTATTAATATTTTGCCACTCATAATGAATATTGGTAAATAGTTCATCGTACATATACCAAATATGAGATTTTATTTCAGAATAACAACTAAAATCTTTACGAGGTTTCTTTCGTTCTCTTTCAATATTTAAAATGTCTATCGTATAGTCTTTATATTTTGTAATAAGATTAGCAAATTCTGCATCAAATTCTTTCGTCCAAATTAGTAAGTTATCATAGACTTTTCTAGCAGATAGACTAGATAAATAGTTTTTAGAAATATTGATTACTTTTTCTAAATCAAATAATGGGCCACTTTTACTCATTTTAGGAAATGAAAATTCAAAATCTCTATAAGATTTATTAGGATTCTGTAAATGCCAGTTTTCAAAATTAGAATTCATAATTGTCGCAAAATATAGTTTAATAGCTTCTATTGGAATCCCTTTTTCATGATAATAACTAACTGCTGCTTCTGGATCTTTTCTTTTACTTATCTTTCGAACTGTATTTCCTTCCTTTATATTAAGAGGAAGCAAATGAGCAAACTTTGGTGCTTTAAAACCGCAAGCATTCCATAACTCTAAATGATAAGGTACTGATGAAATATAGGAATCATCACGTGTAACAGTAGTGATTCTCATAAAATGATCATCACATACATGAGCAAATGCATAAGGAGGAATGCCATCAGATTTTATTAAAACTTGATCTATATCATTTTCAGGCAATTCCATTGTTCCTTTCACTAAATCTTTAAATACTATTTTTTTGTGAAAGTTACCCATCGATTTAAATCTAAGTACCCAATTATCACAATTGTCAATATGTTTTTTTACTTCTTGATAAATTAAGTTTATACATTTTTGATAATGTCCATAATATCCAATTCTCTTCTTATTTTTTTCTTGAAGTTCTCTCATATTTGATAAATCTTCTTCTGAGCAGAAACAAGGATAAGCTCTACCAATAGAAACTAGGTATTTAGCTACTATATGATAGATTTCTTTTCTTTCTGATTGAATATATGGTCCATAGTCCCCACCTTTAATAGGATCTTCATTAACAATATAATGGTAATGCTCTAAATCATCAATAATTAATTGAACACCATTTTCAATTGCTCGTTTATTATCTGTATCCTCAATTCTCAATATAAATATTCCATTTGTTTGTTTTGCAATAACTTCTGGAATAAAGGAAGCATATAAATTTCCCATATGCATTCTGCCTGTTGGACTAGGCGCAAATCTGCATACTTCTACTCCCTCTTTCAAATTTCTATCTGGATATTTTTTTTCTAAATCATCAATGGTCTTGGTAATATCTGGATATAATAAATCAGCTAAGTCTTTATTTGTCATTTCTATCATTCCCTTCTCTAAACTAAAAAAAGCAACTCATCCTAAAGGACGAATTGCTCGCGGTACCACCTTAATTTGTAATAAAATATATTACCTCAAAATCTTAACGCGATTAACGAAATAGCTTATATACACTATTCCACTCCAAAGCTTCTTTCTAATAATTCAAATGTTAATTTACACCAACCATTAACTCTCTTTGTATTGAAATTACTATACTCTTCTTCTTCATTGCTTTCAAAATATGAGTTCATTTTAACATCTTTTACATGGTTTGTCAAATGCTATCTACAATACATCTCAATCTAATATATTTTCTCTTACTATACCAAGTTTATCATCATCCTCTAATATTGACAAACTATCAACTAGTTTTACTCCATTTATTTCTTTTGCTAAAGGCATCTTATCTAAATTTAAAAATTCTTGTTTATATACTTTTTGATTTAACAAATTATTAATACTATCAATTTCACTTACGACATAACTTTCTAAATGGTAGAGTGTATATACCTTTTTAGATTTAGAATATTTTAATTCATAGTGAGAATCTAATTTTGTACTAATCTTAGTTCCATTTACATGAAAAGTTTCATTGAATTCTTGTATTAATACTTGCTTTCTTTTGTCTTCATCGAATCCTCTTTTCATTACATATTCACGATAATATATCTCATTATATAAATCAATTAGTTCCTGATAGGTAATTTCTTTCTTATCTATTTCATATGAATCTATAGTAAATTTATTCTTCTGTTGAAAAAAAGGATACAATACATTCCAAGTATCAGGCATAATATTATATAAAATTAAACCATATTTTGTATTAGTATAAAGGTCAGTTGCACTATCTAATCTTGTTAGAATCATCTCTGGTGGAACTTTTTCCTTTAACATATCTTTTGTAATAATCATATTTTTCAACCTCTTTCATCGTGATAATTCTAATGATATTCTTCTTTCAAAAACGAATTACTTGATTATAATCTTCACTTTTATTAAATCCTTTAATTTTCATAATCTTTATACATAAAAAAATTCATAATATCAAATACTATAAACTTTATATCATGTCAAATTATTGGTGCGTTTACTAAAAAAATTAAGTTCAGTTATATTTAACAATATATATTTTTTAAATCTAATTTCAACTATTACATTTTTTTATGCCAAAAACCGATTGAATCTTCTGTTTCAAAGCCAGCAGCATTATAAACTTTTTTTCGCCAATCATAAGAATTAATATAACAGTTTTCAATATTCATTTCTTTTAATCTGTTTATTACTCCATACAGCATTTGTTTAGCAAATCCCTTTTTTCTATATTTTTCCCTCGTACATACTGGTTCAATAAATGCTGTACTAGTATTTTTATCAACATAACAAAAGCAGTATGTGCATATATCTCCATCATCTGTTACTATTAAACTTTCAAAACTATCTGGATAATATCTTGAATTCTTTCTTGCTTGATAAGCTAATTTTCCCTCTTTAAAATTTCCAGTTAAAATTCCATCATCATCTATTGAATGAAAACCATAATGACATGCTTTTGCCTTCATATTGTCATCTAATTCTTCGCCATATACTTGTTTATATCCTTCAGGGAGTTCAATAATATAATTAGTTTCCATCGGATGTTGAACATTATCATAATCACCAGCTTCATCTCTAACATATCCACGTTTTTTCAATTCATCTGCTTGATATTTCAAACTATCATGTGATATAACTAAAAAATCTATACTTCCATCTGCATTTTTTTCAAATAATGGTAGCAATTCTTTCTCAGATAAATCTAGCATTTGACTAAATATATTTTCATATCCAGACTTAATACAACTATTAAAAGAATCACCATCTGGAACTACTATCCCGATAATCTGATTATCTTCTTCAAAAATATAAGTAAAGTTTTGCGATTTCTTTAATCCCCTTTCATCGTGGTATAGAGTATCAATTCTAAATATTAAGTCATCAAACCTAACTGGTAACCAACATAACATATTTTTATTATTTTTATATTCTTCTGTTAAAAAACTGATTACTCAATCATAATCTTCACTTTTATTAAATCTTTTAACTTTCATAATTTTTCCACCTCGCATAGCTTAACGAAATTATTATAACACTTTTAATAATATTAGTCAGTAGATAAGATTATAATCTTTAATTGGTGCAAAAACAATTTTAGTACTTGCCAAAAAGTGTCTAAATTCATATACATTGTATACTATTAAGTCTGAATTTTCTGTGATTATTTTCATAAGTATTCATCACCCCTTTAGACTATGAAAAAAGTCCATAATATCAAATACTATGAACTTTATATCATGATTGGTGCGAGAAATGGGACTTGAACCCACACGGCCATAAACCACTACCACCTCAAAGTAGCGCGTCTACCATTCCGCCATCCTCGCAAAACCAATATCATTTTATCATAAGATAAATGATTATTCAATTGGCTTACTTACATCTATCCATTCTTTACAATTAGAATACTTTTCTAATTCTTCTAAAGAAAGAGGAATCGCACTATGACTATTTCCACAAGCTGGATAAACTGTTTGATACTTTTTTAAAGAAACATCTAAATAGACATCAATATTATCATGAATTCCAAAAGGACATACTCCTCCTACTTGATGTCCTACTAAGGATTCTACTAAAAAAGAATCTAACATTTTTGACTTCTCATGGAAAACATCTTTATATTTATGATTGTCTAATTTAGAATCTCCAGCTAATACAATTAAAATGACTCTATCAGCTAATTGAAAAGATAAAGTTTTAGCAATCTCCCCTTCTTTGCACCCAATTGCTTCAGCAGCTTCTTTTACAGTTGCAGAAGAATCATTCAATTCCATAATTCTATCTTCTATATGATACTGTTGAAAATATTTTTTTACTTTTTCTATAGACATACTATCACCAAAAATATTATACCATAAATCCTTTTATATGTTATAATGATGATGGTGGTATTATGAGAAAGTTAGAAAAAAATAGAGTTTATAATCATTTTAAAGGAAATTACTATTAATTATTAGATACAGCACTAGACTCTGAAAATCAAGAAGAACTAGTGATTTATAGAAAATTATATTCTGATGGTGCTTTATGGGTAAGACCTCTTGAAGACTTCTTAGGAGAAGTCAATCATGAAAAATATCCTAATGTAAAACAAAAATATAAATTTGAATTACAAGAAATTGAAGATGCCAGAAAATCTTTTCAATAAAAAATCTATGTAACGCATAGGTTTTTATTTACATCTTTTTTCTTTTATATTACAATAAAGTACTAATGAAGGTGATTCTGTGGTAATAACTTGGGAAGTAAAAGAAAATATAGATATCTATGAAGAAGTTCTTTCTAATATGAGCCAATTATTTATAGAATTAGGAGTTTCTGATAATCCTTTAAAAATCTATGAAACTTTTCTTTACATGTACCAGAATGGTTATTTATCAATGGGAGAATATTCTGATCAATTTCCTTCATCATATAAAAACTTAGAAGAAAATGGTTTTATACCAATGGATATTACAGGTAGTTTTCTTTTTACAAACTATGGATTATGTAGACATACCTCTGATTTTTTATCTCATCTTTATTTTGGGTTAGGATATGATAATTCACAAATATTTACTTATCATCCTGACTTAAGAATTCAAGTAAACAATATTGGTCCCAATTTTCTTACTAATAAAGAAGCTCAGGAATACATTGATACTTCACTGATAGACTTTCCCTATTTTGAAAAACAAGAACGTCATATAGCAAGAACCTTAGGATATATATCTATTACCATATATTATTATCCACCTGATTGCATTCAAAACCATACCATGAATATTGTAAAAGGAAAAAATAGAGTTCATATTGTCGATACTAGATATCACTGTGTAGGAGAAAGAATTAGTAAAAAAAGACTACGTCTTAGTAACTGTGGTCTTACCCACATTGATTTTGTTAAAACAGAAGTAAATTTTCATACTTATTATGGAACCAATTATCATCATGGACTAGATTTACTAGAAGAAAATACAGATATTGATAAAGATATTTTAAGTTCTATTTTATATAAAGATTTTTGTCAAAAGTTTCTTGCTAAATACGAAGAGTTTAAAAGAAAAAATCTAAAAAATTATATGACAGTTACCAACAATTATCAAAAACTAATAAAAATAGTTCATTTGTAAGAACTCTTTTTTATATAAATCTTTACCGTCTACTTTTTTCTAGTTTCCGCTCTATTCGCAATTGTTTTACCTTTTCTTTCTTTAAAGATTCTGGATTAATTTGTGAAGAAAGAATATTTACTAATCGTTGTTGAAGACCATTTTCTTCCTCTGTATAATCAGTAATATCTAGTATCTTAGAAACAGTTGTAGTAAGAAGTGGCTGATAATCGTCTTCTCTTGAAAAATAATTTTCATAGCAAACTAATTCTTTTGAACCACCAGCTTTTAAGTATTCATTCGTAAATCTTCGTAAGTCTGGATCTGTTGTATCTACTCCATACATCATAGGAATATCAATATTTCTTTTAAATTCCTTAGCAAATAAAAAACCCCTTCTTGGGCCTATTCTAGGTCCTCCTCTTTCTATCACCCGATACATAACACAATCTAATATTCCGTTTCTTAATTTTTGGAAGTCCTCTACACGACTAATGGCTTCTTCTAATTCATTATTAGAAGGAAGTGGAAAACCCTCTTGTTTTAGCATTTCCACGATTCTTTTTATATGTACTCCTTCTAATTCCCTATCTTTCTTTTTATAATTTAGCCAAGCAGAAACACCTTCTGCTATTTCTACATAACCATCTTTATCTAAGTGAAGATGGGCACTAGTAATAGACAAATTTAAATAAACCAATTCCCTATAAGGAATATCTTGAAAGAATAATTTTTCATTTGATGATAAGGAAGTTAAAAAGAAATCAAAATTATGAAACTTTTCCCACTCTCTATTGGATTCTTGACTAGCAAACTCTTGGCATCTACGTTCATACCATATAGCAAGTTTTTCAATCAAACTTTTGAGTTCTTCCACTTGTCGATATTGATAATTATCAATATAATATTCTTTTACCATGTTCTCATAATACCAACTAAGAAAATGTTCTACCATTTTATCCAATGTATCTATAGAAGGTTCCTCTAAATCTTTTGGTGGTTGTTCTACTAGTTCCTTCTTTTTACTTTTTAAAATTTCTTTTAAACTCATATTCTTTTCTCCTTTTTGTAATACTTTAATTCTCTGTCAATCCAAATACTTTTTTCAATTGAAAAACACTCTTTACCCCTTGTTCCTCTTTTGATAATTGAAAATGACTAAGAATATTATCTAGTATATTTCTTAAATAAATTAATTCTTCTTTTGATGGGCAAGCATCACTATTAGTAAGTAATAGCCAACTTAGAGTATCTTCATAATCCGCATCATCTGCATATCCTTCTTTAAAATATCTTTCTAAAAAAGCATAGTCTCTCCTTCTTATTTTCTCTACCAATTCATAAGAAGATAAATGAGTAATCATTTCCCTTTGCGTTTTTAAAACTTCTGAGAAAGACATATCTTTAATATCTTCTATATAGCCATCCATAATCTCTAATACTCCATTAAATCCCTTAGCAGTACTAGCACGTCTCATAAAATTATTTTTAGAAACTACTCTTTCATCGCTAGATGGAATAGCAAGTAACATGGGCTGACTATCTTGATATTGCATGTAAACATCTTCGTCTATCCCATCATCAATAATAGCAATCCATCTATTGCATTGTCCTAAAGTAGATCTATAGTAACTATTAAAAGTTCTTGCTTTATCACTATTAAATCCCAAACTACAAGGAAAAGCTCTATCAGAATCATAATCATAAGTTCCTCCATAATAAAAACTCATTCCAATTTTTATATTAGGTAGTAAATTGCGAGATAAAATAGCTAATACTTTTTTCATCTTAATCGTATCACTATAATGCGTTGAAATAGAAATAAAGGCTGTATCAGCATCAAACTTTTGACGAATATATTCTACTCGCCTATGAAACATAAAAGCTTTTTCATCATCTAGAAAATCAACTGTTCCATCTAAATCTAGCATCACTGCTACTATTGTTGGAATCTTCAATACAGATGTATCTAGATAGTCTGGTGAAAAGTCTCGAAAAGGCTTTTTGTGTCTTTCTAAAAATTTTTTTCTTTGGTATTCCGATACCCAACTATTTTGTCCATTCTTCATATAATCCCCCATAACTATTTATCGCCATTATTATATCAACTTCAAAAACTTTAAGCAAGAAGTCAAAAGGATAGTCAAAAGACTATCCCTTCTTATTTTTTCATATCTATTGCTGCTTTTAAGAAACCATCAAACAAAGGATGTGGTCTTGTTGGTCTTGATTTAAATTCTGGATGGAACTGACAAGCAATATAGAAAGGATGATTTGGATATTCTATAATTTCTACTAAATTACTTGCTTCATTAATACCTGAAAAAACAAATCCATGTTTCTCCATCATCTCTTTATAATAATTGTTGAATTCATAGCGATGACGATGTCTTTCTTTAATATCATCAGCTCCATATAGTTTTCGCGCTAATGTATTTGGGAGTAAATGACAATCATAGTTACCAAGTCGTAATGTTCCTCCCATATTTAAAATATTTTTTTGATCAGCCATTAAATCAATAACAGGATCTTTACAAGTTTCATTAAATTCTCTAGAAGAAGCCTCAGGAAGTCCACAGACGTTTCTTGCAAACTCAATTGTCGCTATTTGCATTCCTAAGCAAAGTCCTAAATATGGAATTTTATTTTCACGAGCATAATTTGCTGCTTTAATTTTTCCTTCTATTCCTCTAGTACCAAATCCTCCTGGAACTAAAATCCCTTTTGAATTTTTAAATACTTCTTTTAAATTTGCTTTTGGATTTTCTAATTTTTCAGAATCTACCCAGTTAATATTTACCTTCATATTATATTTATAGCCTGCATGTTTTAAAGATTCTACAACAGAAATATAAGCATCATGTAGTTCTGTATACTTTCCAACTAAAGCAATCTCAATTTCATCCTTTAAATTATCAACTGTACTAATTAACTTTCTCCAATAATCTAGATTAGCTTTTTTAACTGGTAATTGAAATTGTTTTAAAATAATCTCATCAAATTTTTGTTCATAATAATTCATTGGTATTTCATATATATTTTTAACATCAATAGAATCAATTACATTTTCTACTGGTACAGAACAAAATAAAGATAATTTATTTTTAATAGCATCATTAGTAGGAAAAGGAACACGACATACCAAAGCATCTGGTCTAATTCCCATATTTCTTAAGTCTCTAACACTATTTTGTGTTGGTTTTGTTTTCAATTCATCACTTCCATATATAAATGGAATTAAGCTACAGTGAACAAAAAATGTATTTTCTGAACCTCTTTCATATTGAATTTGCCTTAATGCCTCAATAAAAGTTTGAGATTCAATATCACCAACAGTTCCACCAATTTCAGTAATAACGATATCTGCACCACTAGTAATACCAGCTTCATAAACTTTGTTTTTGATTTCATTAGTAATATGCGGTACCATCTGAACTGTAACTCCTAAGTAGTCTCCTCTTCTTTCTTTATCGATAACTGACTTATAAATTTTTCCATTCGTAACATTAGAAGTAAAATTCAATTCTTCATCAATAAATCTCTCATAGTGTCCTAAGTCTAAATCTGTTTCAGAGCCATCATAAGTGACAAACACTTCTCCATGTTGAATAGGATTCATAGTCCCTGGATCCACATTGATATAAGGATCAAACTTTTGCATAAATACC
>CAZRIC010000009.1:7988-15998 GCA_964600095.1 uncultured Muribaculaceae bacterium | reverse complement strand
CAACATGGGCTATAATAGCAATATTTCTCTTTTTCATAATAAAAACTCCTTTTTTCACACTTTATGGATTATATCACTAATGTTTTGCAATGTAAAGTTTTATTTTAACAAAAAAATAATCATAAAAATGATTATCCTTTATATTTTTTTATAATAGCTTTATACTCTTTCTTATAAGAAGATACCAATTCTTTATAACTATGACTACTTCTTTGATAAGCAAAGAAATCATAAGTTCCTTCACTTTTTACATCAATACCAATAATAAAATCATAAATATTCTCATTTAAATCTTGATATACACATAAAATACGGTGTTCTTCTGCTTGTATAACTTCTTTTTCTACAGATGGTAATATACACATTTGAACTCTTTTCTTAGTATCTTTTGAAATATCAAATGTTGTAAAACGTTTTTGATTTAATTCTTCTGATCTCTCTTGAACACCTAAAATATTTTTAGCAGTACATAAATCATAAAATTTTACGTTACTAGCAACTCCGTAACCAATATTCTTTAAGGTTAGAGAAATAAGAATATTTGGTTCTGTCCTACTTTTTAATACAACAGTCTTTTTACTCTTCTTCTGATAATGTTTTCCAAAAACAATAAAGAAATAAGAATATCTATCCAAAGTTTTTAAAGTTTCAATTTGCCCTAAAGACAGATATGGTTTATGTTCTTCCTTATTTTCATTGTGAATACGAATATAACCCGTATAAATAGTTGCAAATACGGGTATCACTATGGTCGCTATAGTAAGAAGTAAGGTAATAGGCTCATTCATATTATCACTCTCTAAACAAATTATAGCAAAATTTATATTTTTTGTCTATTCTAAAATATCTAATGGAAGGATATCTTGATTATCCTGATAAACGATTAATTTTCCTGATTGATCTAATGTAGCTAAAAGGATTCCTTTACAATTTTGAATTCCTTGATTACGCAACTGTTTTTCTAGCCATTCTTTATCTTTTCCTAATTTCTTAAGATTATTTTTCATAATAGTACCATCTATAATAACATTACCAGTTAAATAAGCTTTTGGTACTTTTTGATTCATAAGTTTAGGAGTAAGAGGTTGGTATTCTGCAAATGGCATAAAACTCATTTCTCCATTTGCCTCTAAAATGCCAAACTGTATTTGTGATAAATCAAAATAACCTTTAATTCTTGCTTCTTCTAACAAATCATTCATATCCAATCTAGCCTTTTTCATATTTTTTTTAAGTAATTTACCCTCCTGAATAATCATTGTTGGAGTCCCAATAAAAATTCTTCTTAGTACAATACTATGAAGGGTTAAATAAGAAACAAGATAGGCAATGACACCAAAGATTAAAACCGCAATGATACCATCTACTTCAGGTGAATCCATATTGATAGTCATTTCAGCAGCAAAATTTCCAATAGAGATTCCAATCACATAATCAAAAATACTAAGTTCAGAAACTTGTTTTTTTCCAATCACTTTCGTAACAATAAATAAAGTCGTCAAAGATATAAGTGAACGAAATAATACCGCATAAAAATTTGTAAATTCCATACAATCACCATTTTTAATATGCTCGTATTTCCTTTCAATATAACAAAAAAAGTACTATTTAGTACTTTTATTTTTCACTTGTTAAACCATATTTACGGTTGAACTTTTCTACACGACCAGCACGAGATGCTCCTAAACCTTCTTTGCTTCCATTAAAGAAAGGATGGCATTTGTCGCATACTTCTATATGTAGCTCTTCTTTATTAGACATAACTGTAAAAGTATTTCCACAAGAACAAGTTACTTTTGTTTCAACGTATTTTGGATGAATATCTTTTTTCATGTTTCTACGCTCCTTCCGCCATGACTAAATATAAGTCATAGTAAATTTAATACTCCCATATTGTAACAAAAATATTTGAGAATTGCAACTTATTTTTAATTCTAGTAATAATTTAAATACTGCATATAAAAGACTAGATAAATCTAGTCTCTACTCTTTCCGAATAATCTTAAAAGATCTAAGAAAATATTAATAAAATCTAAGTATAACTGGAATGCTCCATAGATTGCCATACTATTTTCATCTTCAATGCCATACAAATTTCTTTTAATAATTTGAATATCGTAAGCAATGAATCCTAAGAAAACAATGATACTAATTACTGCTAATGCCATATCGATTGTTTCACTTCCAATAAAAATATTTATTAAACATACTATCAAAATTCCAATAAGACCCATAAGTAAAAATGTACTAATTTTAGTAAGATCTAATTTAGTACAGTAGCCGATAAGACCGAATATCAAGAATAATCCTGCAGCTACAGCGAATACCCAAACAATGGATGTTATTGTATAAACAATAAAAATAGAAGATAATGTTAATCCTGTTAGTCCAGAATAAAGTAAATATAATACTGTCGCTGTCATTGAACTCATTTTTCTAATTCTAAAACTTAATATAAATACTACTACTAATTCGGCAATCCATACAAGTAAATATTTACCATCTGAAAATAAATTATAAACCATTGTTTCATTCGAAGAAACTGTATATGCCACTCCAAAGGTAAGAGCTAAACCAATAAATAGCCACATAAATACTTTTGAAAAAACTTTATCCATAAAATCACCTCATTATTATTATATCATATTTTTTACATAGTATAGAAATTTTTTTATTAGCGTAAGATGTCCCCTCATCAGAGCCTCGTAAAAGTATAAACTCTATTTTTTCTTTGCAATATTTTCTAAGAATCTTAAATAATTCCTCTAAATCCTCTAATTGTTCTAATATTCTATGATAAGACTTTATGGTAAAAAAAGAATTGCTGTCTATTTGAATTTTTGAAGATTTTACTAAAATTTGTTGTATAGGAATATCTTGAATAATTTCATTTTGTTCTATGCCCATTTTCAGTTCGGTTATTTTCATATTTTCTTTCTTATAATAATAATCTCCTTTTTCATTTCCAATAGAAAAAAAGAGATCTTCTTTTTTAAAAGTAAAATGATAAACGACGAACACCAAAAAACATAAAAGTATTAGGAAAAAAATTTTTTTCATATTTCACCACCAAAAAAGTAGTTTATTAACTACTTTTATTATATTTCTTCCAATACAATTTTAGCACCTACATTTGTAAGTTTTTCTATAATGTTTTCATAGCCTCTAAGTACATGTTCCACATTATCTATTTTTGTTTCTCCTTTTGCTTTCAACCCTGCGAGAACTAAACAAGCACCCGCTCTTAAATCTGTAGCTACTACATCACAGCCAATTAGTTCTTTAGGACCATGAATATAAATTTTTTTACCATCTATATCAATAGAAGAACCCATATTCACTAAATGTGGTACATTTTGAAATCTATTTTCATAAATTGTCTCTTCTAGTATAGAATCTCCTGTACATTGTGTAAGTAACGTAGTAAGGGGTTGTTGCAAATCAGTAGGAAATCCTGGATACCCTAATGTCTTTACTCTTACTCCTTTCATTTTTTCTGCTGCACTAATAGTCACAGCATCCCTTTCTTCTTTTATGGAAACGCCTATTTCTTTTAATTTGTTAATAAGAGAATCTACATGTTCTGGAATAATATTTTCTATTCTTAAATTCTCTCCTACTAAAGCTCCCGCTATCATATAAGTTCCTGCTTCAATACGATCTGGTATTACCTCTGTAAAACAACTGCCTAAATACTCTACTCCTGCAATATGAATAGTACTTGTTCCTGCACCAGTAATTTTTGCACCCATATTATTTAGAAAAGTAGCTACATTCACAATTTCTGGTTCCTTGGCAGCATTCTCTATAATCGTTTCACCTTTCGCCTTCACAGCAACTAAAATAGTATTAACAGTTGCTCCTACACTAGGCATATCTAAATAAACTTCTGCCCCTCTTAATTCTTCTGCATCTATTGTAAAACGATTTCCCTCTTCTACAACAGTTGCTCCTAAAGCGCGATACCCTTTTAAAGTTTGATCAATTGGTCTAGCTCCAATTGCACATCCACCTGGAAAATACATTTCTACATGCTTATATTTTCCAAGTAAAGAAGACATAAAATAATAAGATGCTCTTAACTTTTTAGAAATTTCTTCTGGTATTTCTTTATTTACAATACTAGAAGAATCAATTTCCATAATTTCGCCATTTCTTGTTACTTTTGCTCCCAAATAAATAAGAATTTCGTTTAAAGCATCAATATCTGAAATATTTGGAATATTATCTATTTTTACTACTTCATCAGATAAAAGAGAAGCAGGTACTAAAGCTACTGCACTATTTTTAGCACCACTAATGCGAATAGTTCCTTGTAACTTATGTCCACCCTCTATTCGTATTCTTTTCATATTTCCCTCCATTTACTATACTATATGTTAAATACCCAGATGTGTTCTTTATATTTTAAAAGCCATTCCTATAGAACCTAATAACTCTAATTTTTGTTTAATTGCTTCTTTCATAAGTGGTTCTCCAGCTTTTATTACTTTTCTTGGATCATAAACTTCTGTATCATTAGATAATTTTTCTCTTACTCCTTTAGTCCAAGCCTGTTGTAATTCCGTATTAATATTTAATTTGCAAATACCACAAGAGATAGCTGTACGTATTTGTTCATCATAAATTCCACTTCCACCATGAAGTACTAAAGGAAGATTTGTTTTCTCTTTAATTTCTTCCATTCGATCAAAAGCTAGAACAGGATCCCCATGATAAGGGCCATGAACACTTCCTAACGCAGGCGCTAAAAAGTCTAGGGAAGTTTCTCTACAATAACGTGTACAATCCTCTACTTCAGCATATAAAATTCCACCTGCTACTCCATCTTCTTGTCCACCTACATGTCCTACTTCACCTTCTACAGTAACATTTCTCGCATGAGCATACTCTACTACTTTTTTAGAGATTTCAATATTTGTATCTAAATCTTCTTTAGAAGCATCAATCATAACAGAAGTAAAACCTGCATCTATTGCTTCCTTACAAGATTCATAACTACTCGCATGATCTAAATGAATGGCAACTGGAATAGTAATAGATAAGTAATTCATTAAATTTTTTACCATATCCACTACTGTTTTATAACCTCCCATGTATTTTGCAGCACCTTCACTTACCCCTAGAATAACAGGACTTTCATTTTTCTCACATTCTTCAAGAACAAATCTAGCCCATTCCAAGTTATTAATGTTAAACTGAGCAATGGCAAATTTTCCATCCTTAGCAGCCTTTAACATTCTACCCATATTTTCTAACATATCATCACCTATTTATAGTATAGTATTAAATAACTATGATTGCAAGAAAATAGAAAAAAACACTGTCAATCATTTGACAGTATTTATAAATGTAAAAATCCTAATATTAGGAAAAATATTCCACCAATTATAACAGCCGTTTTTCCAAATAAAGAACTTAACTTTTTTCCTAATTTTAAACCAATAAGAGTGAAAAGAAAACTAAAAAGAGCAAAATAAATTGGGGCAACTATTATTAAATTTTTCTGCGCTAAACCAACTGAAAAACTATCTAAACTAACTGCTAGACTAAACATTAAAATATCTTTCATAGAACATATCTTTGACACTTCTTTTTCCTTTTTTGATTCTAATAGAAAATTAATACCTAAGTAAAAGTATATAATAGAAGTAATAAAATCAAAAGACATAGTAGAATATTCCATCAAATAATATTTGACACTCATTCCTAATAATGGCATAAGAAAATGGAAGATTCCCACAAAACTAGCAATTTTTAAAGAAAAAGAATTTGTTAGACCTAATGTACCATAAGCAAGTGCTAAAGAAAAAGCATCCATACTTAATGAGAATGCTATCACAATAATGGAAACAAATTCCATAAAATCACCTATAATATTTTACTATTAATAGATAAACTTTATACTAAAAATATTTTTCAATTGTATCCGCTATAAAAGAGCGATATTCTACTTCTTCCATATCATTATTTTCAAGTAAACATAATGGTGGGAATAAAACACACCACCAATTTTTTCCTGAACCTGTTCCCAATGTTACTACTAAAGACTCATAGTCTCCCTCTTTGTAAATAACACCTTTATATTCCTTTTGAGGAAAATGATTCATACCATAATGAATATCAAAGTCATCATTTTTCAAAATAGAATATACTATTTTTTCAGTATTTGGAATACTTTTTTGAATAAGAAAAGAAGCATTTTCTACTCCTTTTACATCTTTTAATAAATCATAATAATAATCCTCTAATTGTTTTTTTATTTCTAACTTTAATTTTTGATCTTCATATTTATCACTATTCGCAATTACACGAATTCTAATGGCCTCATCTGGAATCAAGTTGGTATCTGTCGTGATTTTTCCTATTATAAAGTAAAAAATAATAATTCCTAAAATTAATAAAACCTTTTTCATTTTATCACCTACTCTATATTGAGTAAGTATTATTATTTTTATACACTATTTTTTAAATTTCTCCTACCACAGTAAAATAGAAATAACTATAAACTAAAATTGAAAATATTATTCCTGCAATAAAGCCTATAATTCCAGCAATTCCAACTGCTTTGGCAGTCTTAGGTTTTTCTTTTGACCATAATGCCCATAAAACTAATCCAGCCATTGGAATAAAGAAACCTAATATTATATACCCTATCTCTACTTTATCTTCTTGTACAGGAACTTGTTGTGAATAATTTTGTGCATATAGATTTCCTCCTTGTTGTGTTCCACAGTAAGGGCATACATTAAAATGATCCTCTAATTTTCCCCCGCAATTTGTACAAAACTTTTCCATATTTACCTCCTACTTATGATAAGACTCATGATTTATAATCTTAAATGAGCGATAGATTTGTTCTAATACAATCACTCTAAACAATTGATGTGGAAATGTAAGTTTAGAAAACGATAAAGAATAATGAGCTTTATTTTTAATATCTGAATGAAGACCATAAGACCCTCCTATTATAAAAGTAAGAGTGGAAGAGATTAGAAAAGATTGTTCTATTTTTTCTGCTAAAGAAATAGAATCTAATTCTTTACCCTCCACATCTAATATTATTATATAGTCCTTTTCTTGAATATGTTTTAAAATTTCTTCTCTTTCTTTTTCTAAAATAGAAGATATTTCTAAATTGCTATAATCTGGGCACTCTATTATCTGTAGTTTCGTATATTTTGATAGTCTTTTTTCATATTCTTTAATTGCATCTCTTAAATAAGTTTCTTTTACTTTTCCTACACAAATAATTTTTATCATATTTCAAACAACTCCGTTGCTTCTTTTTGACCTGCTATTACAATATTAGAAAAATCTTTTTGATGTTCTTCTAATTCTTTTTTTAAGCAAGATAAAGCTATATTTGGATGATTATTTTGCTCACTTAAATGGGCTAAAACAATTACTTTTGTATTAAAACCTAAGAATTTTGTTAAATAATAAGCTGAAGATTCATTTGATAAGTGTCCTCTGTCGCTTAATATACGAATCTTTGTCTGATGAGGGTAGTTTGGATTATTCATAAGCATCTCTACATCATGATTACTCTCAAATACATAAGCACTACGATTAGAAAGGAGCTTATGATATCTTTCATTCACATATCCAGTATCTGTAATGTATACAAAAGAAGATTCTCCCTCTTCCAAAATATATCCATTTGAGTCATCTACATCATGTGATGTTTTTAAGGCAATAATTTTTAAACCATCTAAATTAAGTTCCTTATCAATATAGAAAGGATTAGATAATTTTAAATGAGCCTCTTTTTCTATTTTTTCTGTTATATAAACCTGTGGATTATACTTTTTTAAAAATACTGGTAAACCTGAAATATGATCAGTATGAGCATGAGTAACTAATACCATATCGATAGAAGAAGGAGATATTTCTTTCTCCTTCAATTTTTTTTCAATATTTAAACAAGTTGTACCTATATCAATTAAAATACGATGATTTTTAGTTTCTATATAAGTACAATTTCCTTTGCTCCCGCTTGCAAGTACA
>CAZRIC010000009.1:2883-7978 GCA_964600095.1 uncultured Muribaculaceae bacterium | reverse complement strand
ATTTCATAATTATTTCCTCAAGAATGGAAGTGGATTTAAGAAACATCCATAATACTTTCCACAATCACGAATTTCAAAGTGTAAATGTGGGCCAGTTGCTGCACCTGTATCTCCAACATATCCAATAATCTGACCACGAGAAACAGTAGCCCCTTCTCTAATTCCTTTAGCAAATCTACTCATATGACCATATAACGTATAATATCCATTATTATGATTAATAATAATATGTTTACCATAACTATAATTAAGAGATTTTACAGTCATTACAACACCGTTATTACTAGCATATACTGGTGATCCATAACCAGTTCCTGCTATATCTAATCCAGTATGTAATTCACGTCCTGAACCAAATGGATTCCTACGGTATCCAAAATAAGAAGAAATCCTATAACCCTGATTTGTAGGCCAATACCAAGAACCTAAACTACCAACTGTTGGGACTTCTTTCGTACCTACTAAGGTAATTTCATTTTGTTCTTTTCTAAGTACTACTGTGTTTACTGGCACAGCAGATGAAATAGCACCATTTACTTTTCGAACATCCTGTGAAACTCTTTGTAAGCCTTTTTTACCTTTTTGATCTACATATTTCGTTCCAATTGTTAATTTAGAGTCATATTTTTCTTCTTTTTTATAGTCTATCTCCATATCCTCTACAATATACTGTTCTACCACTACATTTAATTTTGGATTTGTTTGAGCAATAACAATTGGCTGGTTATTATAAAAGATATTATTAACACTTGTAAAAGTAGGATTAGATAAGAAAAATTCTTCTACACTAATTCCATTTTTATAAGAAAGAGATAAAATATCATCTGTAATAGAAGCATAAACTGTTTTTACTGATTTATTTTCCCCGTATAACAAGTAACTAGATAATTCATCTGCATCATTATATATTTTTTCACCAATAGAAATATTAGTTTTCTTAAAGGTAATATCTTCCTCTACATAAACATCCTTAACAATAGTACCTGTATCTACAATCTCTTTTTGAGTTTTATTTTTATAAGCTTCAAAGCTTTCTGTACCAGTAAAAACTACTTCCAATTTTTCTACTGCTTCTTCAAAAACAGATTCATCGGTTACATAAATAATAATATCACTAGAAGTTGTTGTTAAAATTTTTTCTTTATCTTCTAATAATAACGCTCCAACAGAAGATAGTTTTGATAAAATTTTTCCTTCACTTTTTTTAATACGAAATTGATATCCCTCTACTGTACAAGGTTTCTCTTTTACTATTTTCTGATAAACTTCCTCTACATCAGATAAATTAGCATAATAAGTATTTATCTTTTCTACACTAATTCCTATAGGACTATAAACATTATCTGCATATAGATAAGCTTCATTTTCTTCTATATAATTTTTTCTATATAGCTGTTTAATATAAGAAATATCTTCTAAATTTTTAGAAATATAAGTTGTTAAATAATGATTTTCTGATTCGGTTAATGAAAGATGATCTTTTTCTTGTTCCAAATATTGAACAATTGCTTTCTTTTGCTCTATAAATTCTCTTTCCATAGATTCTAAAACAGAATCATAATCTCTAATTCTATCATTTAACACTATTGCATCTGATAAATGGAATACTTCTAATAGTTCATTAACTCTATCATAATTATTTTCTGAAAAAGTTCCATTACTACTTACTATTTTAGAAAGTTCATCATATACTTTTATCATTTTCTGATAGGTATCTTTATTAACATTTTTCTTTACCTTTTTAGAAATAAGAGTATCCATACCTGTCAAAATATCTAATTCTTCTTGATACTCTAGGATTTGATTTTTAATTAATTCCCCTTGCTTGCTAATATAATCTTCTAATTGTTTTTTAGACTCTATTGTTCCAATTACTTTATCATCTAAATATACTTGATAATAAGTATGTGGATGATATGTTTTCTTATATTGAAATTGTAGTACAAATATAACTAGACTTATGAAAACAATTATTATTATACCTGTATTCTTTTTCACGTAATCACCTATTCCTCCGTAATGCCACTATTCGCTACATTCACAAATGTACCAGTTGCTCTTTTAAAAATAAGCGGAATATCTTTTAATGGTCCATTACGATGTTTTCTAATAACAAATTCCATTAAACTATCTTCTTTTTCTCTCTCTTCATCTGAACAATGTAGAAAAGCAACAATATCTGCATCCTGTTCAATAGCTCCTGATTCTCTTAAATCACTTAACATTGGTTTTTTATCTGTTCTTTGTTCAATTCCTCTAGATAACTGTGATAAAGCAATGACTGGAACATCTAATTCCATAGCCATGGTTTTTAGCGCTCTTGAAATTTCAGATACTTCTTGTTGTCTATTTTGACCGCCTCCACCACCTTTATTAGCACTTTGAATTAAAGTCAAGTAGTCTATTACTACTATGTCTAAGCCATTTGTTGAACTTTTTAAACGCCTACATTTTGAACGAATTTCAGCTACAGATTGTCCTGCATTATCATCGATGAAAATTTTTGTATCAGATAGTCTACTAATTGCCTCATTAATACGCTTCCAATCCATATGTTCCAAAGCACCTGTTTTTAACTTTCCAGATTCTATTTGCCCAACAGAGGAAAGCATTCTGTTAACGAGTTGTTCTGCACCCATCTCCATATTAAATAGGGCAACTGTCTTTTTAGAATGAATTGCCATATTCGTTACCATATTTAAAGCGATAGCAGTTTTTCCCATACCTGGACGAGCTGCTATAATAATTAATTCATGTGGATGGAATCCAGATGTAATCTTATCCAAATCATAAAAACCACTAGGAATTCCTGTAATATCTCCTTTATTAGCAGCTAAAATTTCTAAATCTGATTGTGCCTTTGTTAACACAGTTTGGATATCTTTAAATTCAGAACCTCTTAAACCTTGTGAAACATCTGCTATTTTCTTTTGCGACTGATATAAAAAATCACCAATATCAGATCCAACTTGATAACTATCTTTTACAATTGCAGTTGCTTCATCAATTAATTTTCTAAGAAGTGATTTTTCAGATACAATTTTTATGTATTCATCCATATTAGCAGTTGTAGGTACATTATTAATAATCTCAGCAAGATATTCTATATCCCCAACTTGTTTTAACCAACCACGGTGATTTAACTCTTCTGAAATAGTCGTTAAATCAACCGGTCTTTTAGCATCATCTAAAGCTTTAATACTCGTAAATATTTTAACATGTGAATCTAAATAAAAATCTTCTGCTGTTAAAAGTTCTAAACCTTTTTGTAATGCTTTTTTAGTTAAAAACATAGACCCAATAACTGATTGTTCTGCCTCAATATTATGAGGTATTGTTTTCTCAGGCATTTAATCCCCCTCATTTCGTTAGATGTACTTTTACTTTTGCACTTACTTTCTTATGTAATTCTATTTCTACTTCATGATATCCTAAAGTAGACAAAGCCTCTTTTTCTTTAATTTGCTTTTTATCAATTGTAAAGCCTTTTTCTTTTAAAGCATCTGCTACTTGTTTTGGACTGACACTACCAAAAACCTTATCACCAGCACCTGTTTTAACAGTAAAGGATATCTCTATTTTTTCTAATTGTTCTTTCATTTTTTCAGCATTTTTAATATCCTGAGCTTCCATTGCTTTTTTCTCATCATTTTCTTTTTGAAGACGATTAAGTCCAGATTGAGAAGCAACTACAGCTTGTTTATTCTTAATTAAAAAATTTCCATATCCATCTTTTACTTCTAAAACATCACCTTTTTTTCCTTGTTTTCTTACATCTTCTAATAAAATTATTTTCATAATGATTCCCCCAATACTTTTTTTATCATGCGTTCAACCTCTTTTACTGTTTTATCTGGGATTTGGCTAGCAGCATTTGTTACATGACCGCCACCACCTAATTGTTTCATAATAGCACATACATCAATATCTCCCATAGAGCGAGCACTTACACCAACTAATCCTCCTGGCAATTGCCCAATTGCAAAAGAAGCAACAATAGATTCAAATTTCAATAATTCTTCTGCTACTTCCGCCAATTCTTCTTTTTGACAAAGTGGAGTTGCTAAAATACACATACCAATATTTTTAAAAATAACAAAGCTACTTTTTAAAAAATCAGCCCGTCTTAAATATTCATCTTTACTTTCTTTTAATAAAGTTTGCTTTAATACACTATCTGCTCCCATACTAGTTAAATAGGCCGCAGTTTCAAAAGTATGTTCTGTCGTTTTTAAATTATAGCCATTAGTATCAATTTCCATACCAGCTAACATAACGGTTGATACAACAATTCCTAAATTGACACCAGAGTATTTTGCATAATTAGAAATAAATTCAACCATACTAGACATTGTTGAATCAATATAAAAAAGTTCTGTCTCTTTAATATAAGAATTGTTTTTTATATGATGATCTAATACTACAACATTAGATATTGATTCTAAAATTTCTGGATATTCTAATCTTTCTTGTTGATGAACATCCAATATAATCAAAACAGTATCATTATCTATTTTTTCTTTATAAGTATCTGGATATAAATATTCTACATTTTTTACTTTTTCTAATGCCTGTCTAACAGAACTATTATATTCCTCTAAGTTGTTAGAGCTTAAAAAGATATAATTTTCCTTTCCCATTTGATTTAAAATACAACTTAATCCCATAGAGGAACCAACCGCATCTAAATCTGGAGTATGATGAGACATAATAATCATTCTTTTATATTTTGATAAAATCTCAGTTAATTTTTGAAATAACGTTTCCAATTTATCACCCCTAAACATTTAATATTATACTATAAAAACGAATAATTGTCTTTAGTTATACTAAAAAAAGGAAAAGTTATTCCTTTTCTTTTTGTCTTATTCTATTTGCTAAATCCTTAATTTTATGAAATCTATGATAAATGCCAGACTTTGTAATTTTCTCATTTGTTTCTAGGCTAATAATTTCACTAAGTTCTAATAGAGAGGCTTCTTTATATTTTAATCTATAAATAGCAACTACTTTTTCTTTATCGCTCAATAAATCAAGGCCTCCATAAGCTTCAATCAATTCAATATCTTCTACCTGTTTCATGCCCGTCTCAACA
>CAZRIC010000009.1:1492-2873 GCA_964600095.1 uncultured Muribaculaceae bacterium | reverse complement strand
GAATAAGGCCTGAATCGCTTGAATCATTCTTAAAAAATCGCCAATTTTTTCAGCTTCTTTTACATAAATCATATATTTATTTTCACGTTTTAATACTTTACTATTTAAACCATATTCATTTAATAAAGAAGAAGAAAATTTAGCATATTCCAAACTATCCACTAAAAACTCTAAATGATATCTAGATTTTTTAGGATCATTGATACTACCACAAGATAAAAACAAACCACGAAGATAAGCCCTCTTGGAAGCATCATCATCTATTAAATATTTACTTGGAATTTCTTTATCTAAACATAAATCTCCTGTAATTTCATCTATCTTTTTCGTAACTTCTAAGATATAAATATAACCCTTTGTATAATTATACCCATGACGAACAGTTATTTTTGATATAACACCATATAAATCTTTTAAAAGATTAAAAACATGACGAGCAACAGAAGCATTTTCGGTAGTCACTCGAATATCTTCTTGAATAGAGGAACTATTTTTAAGAAAAGCCGATAATTCGGCTATATTCTCTATTTTTTCATAAGTTAATTTACTTACTTCATTTTTAACAGTACTTGTAAATGACATAAATCACCTATAATTGCATTAAATAGGCAAAAATGTGAAAACCTAACTTTGTAACATTATGACGAATCATATTATTAGAAATCATTACTAAATCATCCCCAATTACTTGATTATCCATTTTACTAAAATTCTCAGCGTCATATCTAACAGCATCTTTTTGCTCTAATGTTTCATATTTATGCGCTAAAGCAGCATCAATTTTTCCGTTATTTGCAATTACTACATCTACTTTTCTTTTTCCTAAGTATTGATTAAGCATACTAACATGATCTGTAACAGAAAAAGAATCTGTCTCTCCTGGTTGTGTCATCATATTGCATACATACATAATTTTCGCACGACTTTTTTCAAGAGCTTCTACAATTTTATCACAAATTAAATTTGGAATAACACTAGTAAACAGACTTCCCATACTAAGAACAATTAAGTCAGCTTCTTCTAATGCTTTTAAAGCTTCAGCCGTAGGAGTAGGATTTTCCTTATAAAAAACTCTCTTTATATTTCTTTTATCAACTGTAATATGATGTTCTCCTTCTACAATAGAACCATCTTCCATCTCAGCCATTAAAGTAACATTATCTTCTGTTAAAGGAACTACCTTTCCTTTTAAATTTAAAACTTTACTTAATGATTCAATTCCATCAGACAAATTACCTGTTATTTCGGTCATAGCAGTTAATAATAAATTACCAACAGTATGCCCATCTAAATCACTAGTTGTATGAAAACGGTAATTAAACAATTCTTGTACTAAAGGCTCTGTTTCTGATAAGGATACAATTACCCTTCTAATATCTCC
>CAZRIC010000009.1:0-1482 GCA_964600095.1 uncultured Muribaculaceae bacterium | reverse complement strand
AACAGCTGGAATATTAAATTCCTCTCTTAAAATACCAGTACTACTACCATCATCACATACCGATACAATAGCTGTAATATCAATAGGGAATTGTTTCAATCCTCTAAGAAGAGTAGATAAACCGGTTCCTCCTCCTAAAACTACAACTTTTTTATTCATGCTTATTTTCCTTTCCATGATAACACTCATTATTCTTAATAGAATAAATCATTAAAATAATACCCGTTAAAATCATAATGATAGATACAATTTGCGCTACTTTTAATCCTAAAAACATTAGACTATCTTGACGCAATGCCTCTATAAAAAATCTTGTAATACCATACACTATAAAATAAATAGAGGATTGTACTCCAATCTTTATCTTTTTTCTAGAACGTATAAAAAGAATTAAAAGGAACCCTATCAAACATCCTAACGATTCATAAAGAAAAGTTGGATGCCAGTAGGTATAATTTTCAAAATCTGAAAAATGCATCCCCTCTATTATAAACTCTGGCAAATGAAGACTCTCTAAAAAGGATAATGTAGTTTCTGGGCCATGTGCTTCTTGATTAAAAAAGTTTCCCCATCTTCCAATTGCTTGCCCAATAATAAGACATGGAGCAATCATATCAAACAACTTTAAAGTATTAATTTTCTCTTTTTTAGTATAAAAAATTGTAAAAATAAGGCCTGCAATAATACCACCATGAATAGCAAGACCACCATTCCAAACTGCCAATATCTCTGATAGATGATTACCGTAATATTGCCATTCAAAAATAACGTAATAAATTCTAGCCCCTATTATGACAATTGGTACTAAATAGAAAAAATAATTAGAAAAAAATTCTAATGGCATTTTTTCTTTTTTTATTTCTCGAGTAACCATAAAATATCCTAATACAAAAGCTATTAATATTAAAATGGAATACCAATAGATTGTTAGTGGACCAATATGAATAAAGACTGGGTTCATTTTTTCAATCCTTTCAAAAAGGTATCTATAATAATATTATCCATAATGGCATTCATAATAGAAATAATAATAGATACGAGGAATACCATAAAAAATCCATGGATTTCAAAATGATCAAGTAAAATCCAATCTGTTATTTTTAATACAAAAACATTTACAATTGGGTAAAAAAGTCCTAACGTAAGAGCAGTAAGAGGTAATGTCAACCAAAACAGTAATGGTTTAACTGTCCTATTTAAGACAAAAATAATAATAACTGCTAAAATTCCCCATAGTCCAAAAAATTGATTATCAATATATATTGTTTTTTTAAATAAAATAGACACTGTAATTAATACTAAAGTATATCCCAATATATGAATAAACCAGTCTAAAAACTTATTAATTTTAGGACTTTTTTTGTGATTTTCTTCTATAATTTTCTTTGGCAAAAAATCATCCCCATTCTTTCAGTATTATAACATTATTCACTTTTTAATTCAAATAATGCATACCTTAATTCCATAGCTATTTCAAAATCT
>CAZRIC010000008.1:0-16361 GCA_964600095.1 uncultured Muribaculaceae bacterium | reverse complement strand
TATGGTTATTATCATGAACTTCAAGGACAAATTTTAAAAGATTTGGGTTATCATTTTCAGATGATTAATTTAGTAAGTGGCGGAAAGAAAAACTCTATTTTCAAGATTCTCAAAGAATATCCAATTTATTTAAAAAAAGAAAAATTATTAAGAACTTTATTAATTACGAAAAAAATGGTTCTTTATATGGATAAGATAGATAATTATATTAGAGAAAATCGCTGCTACGAAGAATATAAAGGAGATTTTAATCGTTTAAGAAAAAGAATGTTATTGGAATTTTCAAAATGTAAAGGATATTTTCATCTTCGAAAGATTTATAAGAAATACTTAAAAAAGATGAAAGAACTACCAAAAAGAAAAGTTTCTAAAAAAATAAAAGTAGGTATTATAGGGGAACTTTATACATTAATGGAACCAAGAGCAAATGAAGATATAGAGCAATTATTAAATGATAGAGGTATTGAAGTAAAACGATATACGAATGTTACTTATTTATTATTTCAAAAGAAAAAGTTAGTTAGAAAATATTTAAAAAATTTTTTTATTAAATATAGAATGGGAGCAGATGCTTTAGATAATATTCATCATACTCAAGAGTTATGTAAAAATGGATATGATGGTATTATACATATTAAATCTTCTTTTTGTACACCTGAAATTGGCGCTATGCCAATAATAGAATCTGTTGCAGAAGAATATCAAGTTCCGGTTTTATTTTTAAGTATGGATATGAATACTTCAGAAACTGGTTTTTTAACAAGGATAGAAGCTTTTTGTGATATGTTAGAAATGAGGAAATAATGAAAAAATGTTATTTAGGAGTAGATATAGGTTCTATTTCAACAAAGGCTGTATTATTAGATTCTAAATATCAAGTAATAGATTCCTGTTATATAGAAACAGAAGGAAATCCTGTATCCGCTGTGAAAAAGGCTCTTTCTATAATAAAGTTACCTGAAGCTTATGAAGTGGCAGGAATTGGAACTACAGGAAGCGCTAGAAAACTAATTGGTTTGCTACTAGATGCTAGTGTTGTTAAAAATGAAATTACTGCTCATGCTATAGGTACTTTAACTTATCATCCAGAAGTAAAAACGATATTAGAAATAGGGGGCCAAGATTCTAAAGTTATATTGATAAGAAATGGTATGATTAGTGATTATGCAATGAATACTTTATGTGCGGCAGGAACAGGAGCTTTTTTATCTAGTCAGGCTAAAAGATTAGGAATTGATGTAAAAGAATTTGGAATGATTGCTCTAAAAAGTAAAAATCCAACTACGATTGCTGCTAGGTGTACAGTATTTGCAGAGTCTGATTTAGTTCATAAAGCCCAAGTGGGTTATCCTAAAGAAGATATTATTGCTGGTTTATGTAAATCTGTTGTGTTAAATTATTTGAATAATGTATGTAAAGGAAAAAAGATAGAAGGACCTATTATATTTCAAGGTGGAGTATCTAAAAATGTTGGTGTTGTAAGATTTTTTGAAGAAGAATTAAAACAACCTATTTTAGTAGATCCTAATGGACATTTAATGGGAGCTATTGGTGTCGCTATTTTGGCATCAAAAACAAATTTAAATAAAAAATATGATTTAAATATTAAAGATGTTTCTTTTAAAACAGTAGGTAGTGAATGTAAAGATTGTACAAATCGATGTGAATTATTAAAAATTTATAAAGAGGAAGAATTATTAGATATTTGGGGTAGTAAATGTGGAAAATATCAAAAATAGATTTTCTTTATTTTCAAAAAAACAATATAAAATATAGGATAAAAACGAGATGTAAAATGAAACATGAAATGGTGATAAAATTTATTTGACAAAAAGAATTTTATAGTGTATAAAATATAGTTAGACAAAAAGGAAGTGGATTATGCCTAAAAAGCTAGTAATTGTAGAGTCCCCAAGTAAAACAAAACCAATTGAAAAATATTTAGGAGGAGATTATAAAGTCCTATCTTCTAAAGGACATGTTAGAGATCTTTCTACAAAAGGAAAATTTGGTTTTGGTGTAGATGTTGAAAATGATTTTAAACCAGATTATATTCCAATGAAAGGAAAAACATCTGTGATTAATGAATTAAAAAAAGAAGCAAAAAAAGCTGATAGGGTTTATTTGGCAACCGACCCAGACCGTGAGGGAGAAGCAATTTCTTGGCATCTTTTTGATGTATTAGGTCTAAAAGAAGAAAATTATGAAAGAGTTGTCTTCAATGAAATAACTAAAGATGCTGTAGTAGAAGCTTTTAAGAACACTAGAAAAATAGATAAGAATCTAGTAAATAGTCAGGAAACTAGACGTATACTAGATCGTATTATTGGCTTTCGTCTTAGTAAATTAATTCAATCTAAAACAGATGGTAGTAGTGCAGGTCGTGTTCAATCTGTAGCGCTTAAATTAATTGTTGATAGAGAAAGAGAAATCGAAGCATTTCAAGCAGAGGAATACTGGACTATTACTGGAATATTTCCATCTTTTGAAGCAGAGATGTTTCAATATAATCATAAAGATATTGAAGTAAAGACAGAAGCAGAAGCAAATGAAATTTTATCAAAGTTATCGAATTCTTTTAAGATTGAAAGTGTTGATAAAAAATTAAAACAAAAGCAATCTAAGCCTCCATTTATTACGAGTACTCTTCAACAAGATGCTTCTAATAAATTAGGATTTAATGCTAAAAAGACAATGCAGATTGCTCAGAAGTTATATGAGGGTATTGAATTAGAAGATGAGACAGTAGGTCTTATTAGTTATATGCGTACAGATTCAACAAGACTATCTCAGAACTTTATAGCAAGCACTTATTCTTTTATTGAAGATAAATACGGAAAAGAATATGTAGGAAGTGTAAAAGTTTCTAAGAAAAAAGAAAATGTACAAGATGCGCATGAAGCTATTCGACCAACAAGTATTAAAAGAACACCAGAATCTGTTAAGCCATTTTTATCAAATGATGAATTTAAATTATATAGAATGATTTATTATCGTGCTTTGGCATCTTTAATGAAAAGTGCACAGACGGAAAATACTATTGTCATTTTTGATAATAATAACTATCAGTTTAAGACAACAGGTCAAGTTATTGTGTTTGATGGTTATTTAAAAGTATTTAAAGATTATGAAGATATTAAAGATACAGAACTTCCACCTTTTGATACCTATAAGTCTAATGTTGTTGTATCAAAATCTATTGAGAAAAAACAACATTTCACAAATCCTCCAGCACGTTACACAGAAGCAAAATTAATTAAAGAGATGGAAGAATTAGGAATAGGTAGACCAAGTACTTATGCAACTACAATTGATATATTAAAGAAAAGAAATTATGCTGTGTTAGTGGAGAAGAAGTTTGTACCAACAGAAGTAGGTTTTGAAATAACAGATAAATTACAACAATGTTTTAGCCATTTAATTAATGTTGAGTATACAGCAAATATGGAAAACGATTTAGATGAAATAGCAGAAGGAAATACAAACTGGGTGGAAACTCTTAGAAATTTTTATAATGAGTTTGAACCTGCGGTAAAGAATGCTTTTGATGCTATGCCAAAAAAAGAAGCTGTTAAAACAGGGGAGGACTGTCCAGAATGTGGAAATCCTCTAGTTGTTAGAAAAGGAAAATATGGGGAATTTGTCGCTTGTAGTAATTTTCCAACTTGTAAATATATTAAAGCAGAAGAAAAAACAGTAGTTGAAGTATGCGATTGTCCAAATTGCGGATCTAAAATAGTAGAAAAGAAAAGCAAAAAAGGAAAATTATTTTATGGATGCAGTAATTATCCAAAGTGCAAAACTGCTTATTGGGATAAACCAACAGGAGAGAAATGTCCAGAGTGTGGAAGTATGTTAACAGAAAAGAAAAATGTAATAAAATGCAGTTCTTGCGATTATCAAAAAGAACAATAATGATTTACACATAGCAATTGTAATTATGAAGATTACAGTTGTTTTTTTTTTCGCTTTATGATAAATTGTACATAGAAGGTGACAATTAATATGAAAGATAAAAAAGGATTTACGTTAGTAGAATTACTAGCTGTCATTGTTATTTTAGGGTTAATTGCTGTTATAGCAGCACCACTTGTTTTAGGTACAATTAATAGTTCAAAGGATAGTCTATCGAAAGAACAACAAAATAGAGTAATAGAAGCAGCTAAAATCTATGCTACTAAACAGTTATCAGAAGATAGTGCATGTGTTAGCATATCGGAATTACAAAGTGGTGGATATTTAGAAACTGATGTTGTTGATCCAAAATCTGGTAGTAATATGGCAAATAGTAAGGTTCAGATTGTATGGTGTGAAGATATTAATCAATATGGTTATAAATATGATGCTACAGGTGCTTGCAGCTATTCTAAAACACAGGTTTGTAGTAAGTAATAAAAAAGGTATAAAATACCTTTTTTTCTTTATAAATACAAGAAATATTTACAATTTTTTTTGTATATGTTAAAATGAAGGTGGAAGGAGAATGGAGAGATATGAAAAAGTATCTTTGCGAGTTTTTAGGAACTTGTGTTTTGGTTTTATTTGGGTGTGGAGTAGCAGTAGTTTCAAATGGAAATTTAGTAGCCACTGCTTTAGCATTTGGATTATCAATTGTTGCTGTTGCTTATACAATTGGAAAAGTATCTGGATGTCATGTTAACCCTGCAGTTACATTTGCAATGTGGGTCGATAAAAGAATTTCTACAAAGGATTTTATCGGCTATGTTGTAGCTCAAGTACTTGGTGCAATTGCTGGTAGTGGATTATTAACTTTAATTATAAATTCTACTTCTAGTGTTGATAAGTTAGCATTAGGAGCAAATACATTTGGTGAATTATCTACTTCGGGTATTACTATGTTAGGTGCCTTAATTGTTGAAATTATTTTAACTTTTGTATTTGTATTATCTGTATTAGGAGTAACTAGAGATAATAAGAAAGAAAATGTTGCACCAATTGTAATAGGTTTATCTTTAGTATTAGTTCATTTATTAGGAATTGGCTTTACTGGAACTTCTGTAAATCCTGCTAGATCTTTAGCACCTGCTATTTTTATGGGTGGTGAATATTTAGAACAAGTATGGGTATTTATCGTAGGACCACTAGTTGGAGCAGCATTTGCTTCTTTAGCAATTTTCTTTATTGATTTAGAAGAAGAACCAACAGTAATTACTACTGAAAGAGAAATTGTTAGTGCAAGAGAAATAGAAGTAAAAGCAGAACCAAAAAAAGAAGAAAAGAAAATTTCAACTGTAAAAAATGTTGATAAAGAACCAAAGAAAACTGGAACAAGAAAACCAAAGACTTCAAAAACACCTGCAAAAAAAAGAACTACTAACTAGTTCTTTTTATTTTCTTAGAAATTTTCTAACTTTTGGAAAGATACGTCTATATCCAAAATATAAAATAGGGTGTATAACGTAATCAAACTGACCAATGAATTCAGTATATTCTCCACCAAATCTTTTTTTAAATAAATGAATTCCATAAACTGTATTATCCTTTTCTGGTTCACCAGTAGTTCCAAAAAAGTCTACAATTTGGTAACCTTCGTTAACGGCATCTTCAATAATTTGATAATATAACCAATAATTAGCATTTAAATATCTTAAATCTGTTCTATTACCACCATGAATTGTCCAAACTTTATTTTGATATTTAGCAGTAATAATCGAAGAAAGTACAATTTCTTTTTCTTGTATCTTTTTTAATTCCTCTAATTCAGATTGGTTCTTTTCTAACTGCTGATTTAATTCTTTTAATTTAACTGCAATTTTTTCTTGATTTTTCTTTTCATCTTTTATACTTGCTAATGAAATTTCATCCTGAATTGTTTTGATTTTTTCTTCATAATTCTTTTTTAAATCTTCAATATTTACTTTGACTAGATAAATGTCACTCATCTTTTTTTCATGGAGTTTTTCATAAAAAGTTTCATAATACCCAATAGGTAATAAAACTAAATTTTCCCTTTTTGCTGTTTCAATCATAGTATCGTAAAAGTCTTTTATATCTTCTTTTGTTCCTTTGTAAATATCTAAGTGATAAATATTTCCTCTATTAATAATTTTTCGAGTGGTGGGATGCATATTTTTTCGAATCTCTTCTATCCCTTTACTAATATCTAATCGAAATGTATATCTAGGTTGATCATTTTCAAAGTTTTTATTAAATCCACTATGTTTGAATCCTAATTTCTTTAAATCATCTACTAATGAATAATTTAATTTTTCTAAAACATTTCCTTCGCTATCTAATTTTTGAAGAGGAATATCTGGATCCATTCTTAAAAATAATCCATTTTTCTTTTTACAAAATTTTTTTAAATCATTTGCAAATTCTTGTAAAACTTCTGAGTCATTATAGTCACAAACAAATCCTCTAGGACAGTAGAAAAAAGAATATTTATAGATTAGATGCTTTTCTAACAATAGGGCAGTAGCAACTAATTTTCCTTCTTTTTTTAAGCCTAAATAATGTGGCTTAAAATGTTTAAAAGAACTAACATTTCCCCAGTAATAAGATTGCATAAAATGACCTTTTTTATTTGTTTTGACAAATTCTTCATATTCTTCTTCATTTAAATTTTCTATAAATTCCATATTTTACACATCCATTCTTTTTTTATTATACCAAAAAATTAGTGTTTGGAACATTTTTTCTATTAAAACATACATTATGATTAGTGGGTGAAATATGAATGTATATTTACTAGTTGTACTTTGTACAATGATTACTTTTCTAGCAACTGTTTCAGGATCTATGTTAGTATTTTTAATAAGAAAGATGAGTAAAAATATTGAGAAGATATGTTTAGGATTAGCAAGTGGTATTATGATAGCTGCCTCTATTTTTTCTTTATTGTTACCAGCTCTTGAGGATAGTAGTTGTTTTTCAGTGGTTATTAGCCTTTTATTAGGTGGAATATTGATTTTGAGTATTGATAAAGTAGTTACTTATTATAAAAAAACGCCACAGAAAAAATCTATGTTTTTTCTTGCTGTAACATTACACAATGTTCCAGAGGGAATGGCAGTTGGTTTAGCTTGTGCTTTAGCTTATCAATTAAATTCTGCTGTAACAATAGCTAGCGCAATTGCTTTAGCGATAGGAATAGCTATTCAAAATATACCAGAAGGAACTGCTGTTTCGATTGCTATGTTGGAACAAAAAAAGACGAAGTTTCAATCTTTTCTCTACGGTGTTTTATCAGGAATAGTAGAACCAATTGCAGGGATATTAATGGCGCTTTTATCTAACAAATTAGCGGCATTAATGCCATTTTTCTTATCTCTTGCAGCAGGAACTATGTTTTATGTAGTAGTAGATGAACTAATTCCTAATAGTAAATCAGAAGGGGATAGTAAGGGTGTTATTTCCTTTATGATTGGGTTTGTAATTATGATGTATTTAGATGTTATATTAGGTTAAACGAAATAAATTATTTCGTTTTTTCAACAAAATAGACAAAATATGATACAATAGATATGGTGATAATATGAAAAATAAAGTGATGCTTTTTATTAGCTTTCTATTATTTTTAGTCTTTTTTCTATTTGCTTATCAAATTACTCAAACAGAAGTTTTAGAAGTTGATCATTTTTTTATTCAACATGTTGTAGTAAATGGGAGAACAGAATTTCTTACTCCACTTTTTAAACTTTTAACTTTTTTTGCTAGTGTTGCAGGAATTATTTTATTTACTCTTTTAGGACTTATGATTATTAAAAAGAAAAAAGAAAAACTACCTTTTTTTCTTAATGTTGGTGGGGCAGTTTTATTTAGTCAGATAGTAAAGATTCTATTTCAAAGAGAGCGCCCACTTTTAATTTATCGTTTAGTAGAAGAAAGTGGTTTTAGTTTCCCGTCAGGACATTCTATGGTTGGAGCTTCTTTCTATGTTTATTTAATATATTTAATCTGGAAAGGAAAATTATCCAAAGGGAAAAAAATAGCCATGACTACTATTCTTTCTTCCTTAATTTTAGGAATAGGATTTAGTAGAATTTATTTAGGTGTCCATTATGCTAGTGACGTTATTGCAGGGCTTTGCTTAGGTATTGGTTATACATTAATTTTTATTTTATTAAAAGAGCCTTCTTCTAAAACTCCTAATAAGAGTTTATTACATAGTTTTCATTATGCAGGAGAAGGAATTATTAGTGCATTCTTTTTAGAACGTAATATGAAGATTCATGTATTTGTTATGACTTTAGTTATTTTAGCAGGCATTTATTTTCATATTTCTTTAGGAGAATGGATGATTTGTATCATTTTATTTGGAATTGTCATTTCCGCAGAAATTATGAATACAGCAATTGAGACTACGATTGATTTAGTAATGCCCGATATTCATCCTAAAGCAAAGTTCGCTAAAGATTTAGCAGCAGGAGCAGTTTTAGTATTAGCTATTATTTCTGTAATAATTGGAGTTATGATATTTTTACCAAAGTTTCTTATATTAATGTAATTGTAAAAAAATAGAGGAATAAATATTCCTCTTTTTATTGAAAATAAATGGCTATTATGATAATATTATTACAGAATAGGTGAAAGAATATGAAAGTGGTATTACTAAATGAAAATCGGTTGTCTTTTCTTGATTTACCCAATGTAATAGAGGGAAGTTTTTGGATTACAGATACACAAGATACAGAACAAAAATTAATTAATATTGAGTCTAGAGGAAATCAGTGGTTTCTTGTTAGTAATCAATTTAATTGGATTATTAGTCAAAATGGTCCTATAGCAGAACAACCAATTGTTGAAAATAATTTTTATATATATGGAAATGAAAAGCAAAAACACATGATTTATATTACCAATAATTATGATCATTTTATGGGATTATATCAAGTAAATAGTAATATAGATGTATTAATAGGAAACGATGCGAAATGTGGAATTTGTTATCAGACAACTATGATTAATAGTAGTTATGCACAGTTATCTATGAAAAATGGTGTTTGGTCTATTAATATTGCAGATCAGGCATATGTTTATGTAAATAATGGTAGATTATCTAAAGGCGCTACTTTACAAAATGGAGATACTATTTTTATTATGGGACTATTAATTACTGTAGTTGGAAAACTAATTTTAATTAATAATCCAAACGGTCTTGTAAAAGTACAAATTCCAAATCTTTCTTTAGTTAGTATTCCAAAACAGGAGTATGAATATGAAGAAGTAAAGGAAATGGACTATTATAATGATGAAGATTATTTTTTCAAAACACCACGTCTTCGTAGATTTATTACAACTTATAAACTTAAGATAGCTCCACCGCCAGCACCAGAAAAGCAAGAAGATTTACCACTTATTTTAATGCTTGGACCAATGCTTACCATGGGTATGACCTCAGCTGTTTCTTTATTGAATGTTTTACTCCGTTTAAGTAACGGTACTGCTACAATTGCAAATTCATGGACGACACTAGTAGTAGCGATTGCGATGATGACAACTACTTTGTTGTGGCCAAATTTAACCAAAAAATATAAGAAGAAAAAAGCGAAAGAAAAGGAAGAGTTAAGAAGAAATAAGTATGGAGATTATCTAGAGGAAAAAAGAAAACTATTAGAAGCAGAAAAAGTAACTCAAAGTCAAATATTAAATGAAAATTTATTAGAATTAAAAGAATGTTATGACATTATTAAAAATAGAAGAAGAGTATTGTGGGAAAGAAAAATTACACAACAAGACTTTTTAACAGTTAGGGTAGGAATTGGTGATGTACCACTAGATGCAGAAATTAACTTTAATGAAGATGAATTTATTTTAGAAGAAGATGATGTAAAACATGCAGCTGAGAATTTAGTTCATTCTTTTAAAATTATTAATTCTTCTCCTGTCGGATATTCTTTTTACAATAAAAAAGTAACAGCAATTATGGGAATTGAAACGAAAATAAAAGATTTTGTCGATAATATTTTATTACAGTTAATTACATTCCATAGTTATGATGACTTAAAAATAGTTGTATTTACTAGTGAATCTAATATTAGTGATTGGGAATATATTAAAAAACTTCCTCATTGCTTTAGTAATGATAAAAGTATTCGCTTTTTTGCGACAAATGATGAAGAAGAAAAAATGGTTAGTCACTATTTAGAACAAGAATTTATGAAAAGGGTAGAATCTAATACAGCTAAAGAGCAAGTAGAAAATGAATCAGAAGAAAATACTTATTTACCATATTATTTAATTTTAACTGATAATTATTTAGGAATTAGAAAATTAGGTATCAGTGAAAAAATAATGAATTCTAAAGAAAATTATGGCTTTGGTTTTATTATCAAAGAAACAAGATTAGGAAAATTACCTAGTGAATGTGAAACTTTTATTAATCTAGGGCCAAGTAGTTCAACGATTTTATCAACTAGTTTAGATAATAGTTATCAACAAAATTTTAATGATGAAATTACGAATGTTTATAGTATGAATGAATGTGCTAGTATTCTAGCTAACATTCCAATTGAATTTGAGTTTGATTATCGAAATTTGCCAACGTCTTTAAGTTTTTTAGACATGTATAGTGTAGGAAAGATAGAACAGTTAAACACTTTGAATAGATGGAGATTAAATGACTCTACAAAGTCTTTAAAAGCGACTGTTGGTGTGGATGATTTAGAAAATAAGGTTTATTTGGATTTACATGAAAAAGCTCATGGCCCACATGGTTTAATAGCAGGAACAACAGGAAGTGGAAAATCTGAATTTATTATTACGTATATTCTTTCAATGGCTTTAAACTATAGTCCAAACGAAGTAGCTTTCATTCTAATCGATTATAAAGGTGGAGGACTTGCTGGTGCTTTTGAAAATAAAAAGAACAATGTAAGACTTCCTCATTTAGCAGGAACAATCACAAATCTAGATAAAAATGAATTGAATAGAACGCTAGTTAGTATTGATAGTGAATTAAAAAGAAGACAACAAAAGTTTAATGATGCTCGTGATGAATTAGGTGAAAGTACTATGGATATTTATAAGTATCAAAAGTTTTTCCGTGAAAAAAAGTTATCAGAGCCGATTCCTCATCTATTTATTATTTGTGATGAGTTTGCTGAATTAAAAAGTCAGCAACCAGAATTTATGGATAATTTGATTAGTGCAGCTCGTATAGGTCGTTCTCTAGGGGTTCATTTAATTCTTGCAACACAGAAACCTAGTGGAGTTGTCAATGATCAAATTTGGAGTAATACGAAGTTTAGAGTTTGTTTAAAAGTTCAAGATAAAGCGGATAGTAATGAAATGATTAAATGTCCAAATGCAGCAGAAATTACAAATGCTGGACGTTTCTATTTACAAGTAGGTTACAATGAAATTTTTATTTTAGGACAATCTGGATGGGCTGGTTCTCCTTACATTCCTAAAAATTTAGCTACGAAAGAAGTAGATCGTTCCTTAGTATTTATTGATAATGTAGCGGATGTTACAAAAGTAGTAGAAAGTGATAGTAATAAAACAAAAGTGGAATCTAAAGGAGATGAACTTTCTAATATTTTAAAATATATAACAGCTATTGCTATGAGAGAAAATATTCATGCGAAAACGCTTTGGTTAGAAAATATACCGGCTAAAATTTATGTAAAAGATTTATTATCAAAATATCAAGTAAAAGTAAATCCAAATGATGTAACAGCTATTATTGGAGAATACGATGATCCATCTAGTCAAAGACAAGATATTTTATCTTTAAAAATGGATGCTGATGGAAATACTATTATTTATGGATTAGCAGGAATAGGTAGAGAAATGTTATTAAAAACAATTATTTATTCTTGCAGTACTCTTTATTCTACGAATGATATCAATTTTTACATTTTTGATTTTGGTTCTGAATCATTGCGTGTTTTTTCTAAATTACCACATGTTGGAGATATTGTTTTTTCCAATGAAACTGAGAAACTAGAAAAATTATTTAAGATTATTGATAGAGAAATAGAAAAAAGAAAAGAGTTATTTTCTGAATATAATGGAGATTATGCGACATACTGTAAAAGTAGTGGTAACAAACTTCCTATTTATACAGTAATTATTAATAACTATGATTCTTTTAAGGAGAGTTATTTAAATTATGAGGAATTAATTATTAAAATTGCTCGTGAAGGAAAAAGATATGGAGTTATTATGATTCTTACCGCTAGTACACCATCTGGTATGTATAGCAAATTAGTTAGAAACTTTAATCATGTATTTGTTTTAGATATGAATGATAAGAATGACTATACTAATATTTTAGGTAAAATAGGAAATGTTTATCCAAGTGATTTTGCTGGACGTGGTTTATTCAAAGAGGAATTAGCATATGAATTCCAAACAGCTAGTATTTGCGACGATGAACTTTTAATAGAGCATATCAAAGCTGTTGCTCAAGAGTTAGAAAAGAGAAATACTTATAAACCAATTAGTGTACCAGTATTACCAGAAAAGATTAGTTTAAGTATGATTGAAAATCCAGGTGATGATGTTAAAAGTATGCCACTTGGTCTTATTAGAGATGATTTAAGTGTTTATCGTTATAATCTAAAACAAGATAAGGCTACTATCATATCTGCAAATGAAATTGAAAGTTGCATTATGATTACGAAAAGTATTCTTTCTGTTTTAACTAAAAACGAAAATATGATTTCTATCGTATTAGATACAGAAGGAACATTCGAAGCAATACGTGGAGATAGAGTCAATTATTATGACACTGATTATTCTGCTGTTTTAGAAACTGTCATGAAATACATTGATGAAAAAATGCCTAATACACAAAGGGAATTAGTATTCTTCTTAATAGGTTTAGAGAAATTTAAAACAGAAGTTTTATCTACAGATATTACAAAATTTTTTGACAAAGTAAAACAATCTAAAAATGTTAGTGTTGTGTTTATTGAATCCGCATTTAAATTGAAAAAGTTTGCTTTTGAAGGATGGTTTAGTAACTTAGTTATCAATACAAATGGTATTTGGATTGGACCTGGTGTCATGGAACAACCTGTTATTAAATTAGCTGATGTGAATAAAAAATATAAAGAAAAAATTAGTAATGAATATGCATGGATATTTAAAAGTAGTAATGCCACTTTAGTTAAACTAGTAAATGATTATGGTGATGCGAATGAAGAATAAAATTTTAGTAAATGTTTATGTTCCAAAATTGTTGGAGACTTATGACGTTTATATTCCAGTAAATGAAAGAATGGCAAGAGTAAAAGAACTATTGATGAAAGCTGTTTATGACTTATCAGATAGTTCTTTCGAACTTGCTGATGATCACTACTTAATAGAGGCCTTATCTGGTAATATTTATCCAGATAATACTATTGTTAGAGAAACAAATATTAAAAATGGTAGTAAAGTTATTTTATTTTAATTGACTTTTCAATTTAAAATATGGTATTTTTATAATAGAGGTGTAGATATGAGAGGTATTGACTCAGAGGGATTAGATAGCGTTAGACAAAAAATATTGGAACTTTCAAGTACTATTGAAGACGAAACCGATGGAATTAGTAAGCAATTTTTAAAAATGTCTGATACTTTTAATGGAACTGATTTATTGTTTTTAACCGATAAGATAAGAGAAGAAATAAATCAGTTTGAAAGAATAAAACAAAATAATGATAAATATACTTTTATTCTATTAGAAGTAATTAAGAGCTATCAATCTCAAAATGATACAATACGAGAAGTACTGAACAATGTTACCCCTCGATAAAATCTGAAAAAGGAGGAGAAGAAAGAAATGGACAATATTATTGGGTATAATCCAAACGAAGTTAACGCATTAATGGATGAAGTAGCAAAGACATATAACAAATTAGGAGAATATATGTCAGAGGGATGGCCTCAAGTTTCTACTACAATGCAAACAAACTGGAAAGGTGTCGACGAACAAGACTACGAAGCTAAATTAGCTAACAGAATGAACAAATTATACACTAACACAACAAATTTAATTCAAGCAACTCTTGAAACAATTTCATCATTAGGAGAATCTTGGAGAGATTTCCAAAACAATAACAGAATGCAAGGTGGGGAAGGAGATTCACAAGTAGCAAATGCTACATTTGAATTTGTTATTCCAGCTATTCAGACTTATGATATGGCTTCAATAGTAAAATTAAATGAAAATAGTTTCCAAGGAGAAAACTTAGGATTACAAAGTGGTGGAGGATCTACTATTAAGTCTGCTATAGATGGTTATACTTCAGCTATTAAAGCAAATGTAACTGCTATCTATACAAGTATTGATTCTAACAAAGCATTCATCGGTGGTCAAGGACAAAAAATTAATGAATTTGTTGTTGCAGTAGGAGATGCGGTTAAACAATTATCAACTGATATTGCTGATATTTATCAAGCATTAGATACTTTAACAGATGCTGGATATTCACAAGCAGATACAGATGCTTCTTCAAGCATTGATAGTGCTAAAAATCAAGTAGAACAAGCAGTTTCAGAAATTAGATAATACTATAAGGACAGCAATTTTTGTTGTTCTTAAATAAGTACTAACGTGTTTAGTACTTATTTAAGAATAGGAGGAATTTATGAACTCTATAGAAAAATTAGAAAATTTAAAAGAAAAAATGAATGAGGTATTAAATAACCTTAGTCATGTAAATGATAATTTAACAAAAGTACTTGAAAGTAATGCTTCAGCTATTACTGTAAATAATGTTACTTACAAAAGTGAAGAAATAATAGAAACGAAAAATAAATTAGTAGAACAAATGAAAACTATAAAGCAAAATATTCTTCCGTCTTTAGAAAATGAAATAAGAGAATTAGAAATGTTAGAGAATCAATAGGGGATGAAGTGTTATGTCAAGGTTTAAGATTAATATTCACCAAATGCAAGAAGAATCTGCTATCTTAAAAGAAAAATATGATCAATATAGTCAAGATCAAGAATCTTTATATAAAATAGCTAAAACTACTGATGGAAGCTGGAATGATAATAATACTTCCGTATTTATAAATTGTATAGAACATGATGAAAAAGATATAATTAAATTTCATAACACTTTTTTTCGTTGTATGGAATCTATTGATACTTTTACCACTAATTTAGATACTTTATTAGGAAAAAATGGAATTATTGATATAAAAAAAGACTTATCTTATGATGAAGATTATTGTAAGAAGTCTGCTACTCTTTTACATTCTTGTATTGAAGAACTAAAAAGTGCGAAATCAAAAATTTTAGGAAATTATGTAGGATGTAATGCTGCTAGAGCCATTCAAATGGTAAGCTCTAATATTACTAGTTGTATGAATTCTTTAGAAGAAATTGAAAAAGGAATGACAAATATTCAAACAGGAATAGAAAATTTGATTGTTACTACTAGTAGTACTATTAAATCTTATGACACTGTTGTTATTGCTGATAATGATTTGAAATATAATTGGACACCTGTTTCTTATGTAAAAGATTATACGGATGTATTTAAAAAGAGGACAGAAGAACTAAATAGTTCTGAAAGAGAAGTACTAAATAGAAGAGAAACTGCTCCAGATACAGTTTCTAGTAATGCTACTCTTAGTGCAAATTCTGAACAATTAAAAACGATGTCTCATGATGCTTCTGTTTCTTTAGAAAATGATGCTTCTATAGAAAATACTACTTTTCATTCTAAAAATAATACTGAAGTTTCATATTCTAAAAATACTAATCTTCAAAGTACGCAAAGTGAAATGAGTGTATTAAATAAAGAAGTATCTATTACTAATCAAGAAGAATATCAGACAAATAGTTCTAATTTTGTCAATACTAATTCCAATAGTGTAGTAGAAAATCCACAAAGTGACTATGAGAGTGGAAGAGAATCTTTTCATTATGAAAATGGTATGAATCTATCAAATGCTAAAGCAGAGGATTATAATAGTACAGATAATCATTTAAATAATGGCGTTAATATTACGATTTCTAATATTAATGAAGATTATTCAGCAACTAAAGGTAGTGTTGGCATTTCTAGTAATCTTGGTTCTATAAGTGGAATAAAATCTGAGAAATTTGATACTTCTACTACTACATTAAATTCTGTAGAAAATAGTGGTATTCAATTGGAAAAAGCAGAATATACAGATAGTGTTACTACATTAAATAGAAATCAACCTATGAATTTATCTTTAGAGAAAGATAATTCTTTTGAAGGATAGAAAATTGGTGTATAAAAGATGGATCAAAACAGAGATGAAATAATGGCAAGCTTTTTTAAAAATCTAGAAACTATGAAAAAAAGAAAAAGTGAGGTTTTTTATTTTGATGAAAAAGGAAATACAGTAGATAAAGTGCATGCTGTAAAAGCAATAGTGCGAGAATACGATGAAAAAGGAGAACTTATTAATGAAACTTTTGC
>CAZRIC010000007.1:5530-16597 GCA_964600095.1 uncultured Muribaculaceae bacterium | reverse complement strand
AATATATGCTTTTGCAATTATTAACTTATATAACATTAAAGACACAATTAAAATGATGAAAATATTGTTATTTATTACAATCATTACTTATTTCTCAACAGAAACACACACCTTGTTCGATTTTTTTATAATTGAAAATTGGAAAAATTTTAATTTATTTTCTTCAAATAATAATTTCATTGAAAGTGCGCTATGTTCAGAAGTTTTTTTACAATTATTCTTTTTCTTTCTTTATTTTAAAAATATATCATTAGAAGGAAAAGAAAAGAAAAGTATTTCTATTTGCTGCGCCCTTTCTTGCATTTTCACGTTATTATCCTTTAAGAGATTAGCGATATTCACCTGTATATTCTTTGTATTTTTTAATAAACTAATAAGCTATAAAATTAAAAAAGAGCAGGAAAATCAAAAAAAGTTTTTATTCAATCCTATAGTAATTTCAATACTTCTTTGTGTTCTTACTGTAATATATACAAAATTTATGTCAAAAGAAATCTTTACAAATATTGATGTTTATAAATTTACTAATGGTAGAGATTATATCTTCGAATTATGGAAAAATAAAAATTTCTTTTCATTTGGGTATGGAACAAGCTTGTTGATTATAGGAAGATATTTGGAAATGGACTTAGTACAAATATATTTAGAATTGGGTATTATTAGTTTGTTCGTTTTTACTTATGTATTTTTTTACAGTGCCAATAACAATAAATACTCATATTTAATAATGATTTATGCTTTTATTAATATGTTGACTGCTTCAAGTCTGCCTTATCTTGCAGGATGGATAATTACTTTTATAACAATAGGTAATATATCTTCTAACAAACTTGCAGACGAAGGTTATAAAATGAACAATAATAAATTATTAACTTATTTGCAAATATAATATACTGCTTGAATGTTAGAAAGTAGAAAATAATTATATAGGTAAAAAGCTTAATGTAGGTGGTGTTAAATGGATTTAATTAGTATTGTAGTACCAGTATACAATGTTGAAAAATATTTGAAAAAATGTATTGATTCAATAATTAATCAAACATATAAAAACTTAGAAATTATACTGGTAGATGATGGTTCTCCCGATAATTGTGGGAAAATTTGTGATGATTATGCAGAAATAGATAACAGAATTAAAGTAATACATAAAAAAAATGGTGGTTTATCCGATGCAAGAAATGTTGGAATTAAAAATTCACTTGGAAAGTATATTTCTTTTGTAGATAGTGATGACTATATCAAATCAAATATGATAGAAGAATTATACAAAGCAATAAAGGAAGGTTCACAAATATCCATTTGTAATAGATTAGAATACTTTGAATCTATGAATCCTCCAAAATCCAAAAAGTCGTTTGTAAATGATAACGAATTTCTCATCATGGATAAAAAGGAAGGTATTGCAGAACTTTGTTCATTTAGACTTTTTGACATGTCAGTTTGGGCAAAATTGTATAAAAAAAATTTATTTGATACTATTGAATTTCCTATCGGAAAATTAAGTGAAGATTATTATATAATGTATAAGTTGTTTGATAAGTGTCAAAAGATTTCATATATTAACAAACCTCTTTATATTTACAATCAAAGACAAGGTAGTATATCAAAAAATAAAAAAATAAATTATGATTATAAAATTGCAGCTGAAGAACAGATGAATTATATAGAGCAAAAATATCCAGATTTAAAAGAATATGTTCGAACTGCCTATGCACTATCTAATATGACAATATTTAATTGGTATATAACAAATAGAAAAAAGGTTCCTTCTTTAACAGAATATAAAGAATTAAAATCTAACGTAAAAAATAATATTCAATACATAACTAATAATAAAAAAATTTCAAATAATAGAAAAATTCAAGCAAAGCTATTTTTAAAAGGAAGATTCATATATTTAATATTTTATATGCTTTATAAAAAGTTATAATTCTATTAAATAGCGGCAAAATTTATAAAAGTTAGGATGATTTTATGCTAGACAAACTGAAAAATATATATAAAAAACTTTTGTATGGATATAAGAGTTCTTCTAAAAGTTATATCAACTTTTTAAGAAAAATAGGTGTACAAATTGGAAACAATGTTACATTTCATGATCCTTCAACTAATTATATTGATACTCAAAAACCATTTTTAATTACTATTGGAAATAATGTTGAAATAACGAGAGGAGTAATTATAATTACTCATGATTATTCTTGGGCTGTTTTTAAATCAAAATATTATGATATAGTTGGTTCTAGAAAAAAAGTTACCATTGGAAATAATGTATTTATTGGTATGAATACTATTATATTAAAAGGAGTAACAATAGGAGATAATGTCATAATAGGAGCAAATAGTGTTGTCACTAAAAATGTGCCTAGTGAAACAGTATATTGTGGCTCTCCTGCTAAAAAAATAAGCAACCTTGAAGATTATTACTTAAAAAGAATTAAAGAATATGAGCAAGAAGCAATAGAATTGTTTATTGAATATTATAACAAGTATAAAGAAGTGCCTAAAAAAGAAATATTTGACGAATTTTTTTGGTTATTTGAGGAACGTAACATTTCAACACTTCCAAAAGAATTTATTTTCAAATTAAAGCTAGGTGGAACTTATGAAGAAACGTCAAAAAAGTTTTTAAATAGCAAACCAAAATATCCTAACTATGAAGCATTTGTTGAAGAGTGCTTTAATGTAATAAAAAATGGCGGTGATTTAATTGAATAATAAAAAAACTTTATTATCTATAATAATTCCCGTATATAATGGTGAAAAATATTTAAACCAATGTTTATCTTCAATCTTTAATGTTGCAACAGAAGAAATTTTGAAAGTTATGGAAATAATCATAATTGATGATGGAAGTACAGACAACTCATTCATCATTTATAATAAATTTAAAGAAAAATATTCAAATATTCAAATTATAAAAAACAGTAATCACGGTGTTTCATATTCTAGAAATTGTGGAATCATAAAAGCAATTGGAAAATATATAATGTTTGTTGATTGTGACGACTTATTTGATAAAAATTGGATTAATGTTATTAATGCAGATTTATTATCAGAAAATTATGATATTATTTTTCATTCAATGTATTTTATAGAAAAAAAGAGTAGCCAATGCGATAAAAAAGAGATTTTGTCTTATATATTAACATATAATGATAAGCATATTCGAATATCTGGTCCATATTCAAAATTATTTAATAGAGAATTTATTTTAAATAATAAAATAAAACTTAAAGAGAGCCTTATAAATGGGGAAGATATGTTATTTAATATAGAATCATTATTAAATAGCGAAGGCCAATTATTAATTAAGAATTCCTACTATATAGTTAGACATAATATTTTCTCAGCTACCAGTAAATTTAATACAAAAATTATTGAATCTGAAATAAATCTAAATGAGTATATTAATAAAATATTTAAAAATACAGATTATGATTACGAACTAATAAAAAATTTAGTATTTATAAACTCAATAAGAACTCTTTCTTATAGAATAGCATTCCTTCGGGAATATAATGATGCACATGAAATTTTTAATAGAATAAGAAAGGACAAATATTATAAAGAAAAGTTTAAAGAAGTCAAAATTAATAAAAAGTCAAAAAGTTTTATATTCTATTTCTTATTTAAATATAAGTTTTATATTATTTTATACTACATCTGCAAAATAAAAAATAAAAAGAATAAGAAAGAAACTTTTGAATTGCTTTAGGAGAAAAAATATGAAGAAAAGAATTAAACAAAAAATAAATCACATTTTCGATAGATTAAAATTTAAATTTAATTCCATCATCGCTAATACAGTAATGAAAAAGAAAATAGATGATGGAAATAATTTTTTTAATATCATGGATGATGTTACATTAGTAGATAAGATAGTAAAAGAAAAGAAAAGTTTTGCTAGATTTGGCGATGGAGAATTAAGTTTAATTTTAGAAAAAAATTTTAATCTAAATTTTCAAAGCAATTCTTTACAATTAAAAGGTAAATTAGAAGAAACTTTGCACTCAGATTTAAACGATTTAATAATTGGTATTAATATTGGTTTTAACGATCCTTCTATCTATAATTCTAAAGTTCAAAGATATAATAGAACATTTAATTATATGTATAGAGAAAAATATAAAAAAATTATCCCAAATGATAAGCAATATGGAAACTCATCAATTACTAGATTTTATATTGACTATGATAATAAAAATATGTCAGGTGCTATTAGAAGAATCAATAATCTAAAAAGAATATGGGATGGAAGAAAACTCTTAATTGTTGAGGGAATTCATACACGCTTAGGAGTAGGAAACGATTTATTTAACAATTCAAATAGAATCAGAAGAATATTAGTTCCTGAAACAAATGCCTTTAATCAATATAAAAATATATTAACAGCAATTATTAATAATGTAGAAAAAGAAGAATTAGTATTAATTGCAGCTGGTCCTACTGCCACCATTTTAGCATATGATTTAGTCAAGAAAAATATTCAAGCAATCGACGTTGGACATATTGATGTTGAATATGAATGGATGAAGTTAAAATCAAAAAAAAGAATATCTTTGAAAGGTAAATATTTAAATGAAGTAAGAGGTAAAAAATATATAGAATCATTAATTAATGATGAAGAATACGAAAAATCCATCATTTTAGAAATAAATAATAAATGAGATTATGATTATCAAAAATGCGATAATCATAATCTCATAAAAATGGTAAAAAAACTAGTTATTTCATAAATAAAAGTAAGGGAGTAAAATAATATGAAAACGGTATATACAATTACTTTTCATAAGGCAAATAATTATGGTGCAATGCTACAGGCCTATGCTTTACAAAAAGTATTATCTCAAAATTATAATACTAAAATTTTGAATTATGATAATAAGTTCATATCAAATGGATATAAATTATTCCAAAAAGGTAATAGAGGAATAAAAAATAAATGTGTGCAATTAATAAAAGATTTTGTTAATTTAAAGAAAAACTACGTCAGAAGTAAAAATTTTGATAAATTTAGAAAAAAATTTCTATTAACGGATTATTACTCTAACAGTGATGAGGTGGCTAATAATTATCCATCAGCAGATGCTTACATAACTGGTTCCGATCAGGTGTGGAATCCTAAAATTACAGATGGACTAGATTCAGTATATACACTTAATTTTGGAAATAATGATTTCAAAAAAATTTCATACGCGGCTAGTTCTGGAGATAATGATTCTATTACTAAATACGAGGACGAGTTAATTAATTCACTAAAAAAGTTTGATAATATATCAGTGAGAGAGGCATCTCTTCAAAAACTTTTGACAACAAAACTGCCTACAGGGGTTAGTTTAGTTTTAGATCCCACTTTATTGATAAAAAAAGAAGAGTGGGAAGAATTGGCTACTGATAAACGTCTCATTAAAGAAAAATATATTTTTGTCTATTGTGGTGATGAACCAGACTATTTTTATAATACTGTTAATGAATTGTCCAAAAGAACTGGTTACTTAATCGTTCACTTTGGTAGAAGAGATTTAAAAAATAAATTTAAAGGGAGAAAAAAATCATGCTATGAAGCTGGTCCGCAGGAATTTGTTAATCTCGTTAAAAATGCCGAGTATGTTGTAACAGTAAGTTTTCATGCTACAGCCTTTGCAGTAATGCTAAATAGAAAAATGTTTATAATTTTAAATAGATTTCCAGACAGACTAAAAACATTATTGAATCTACTTGAATTGTCTGACAGGATTATAAGCAATGATAATGATTTTGAAAAGGTTTACACTAATAAGATAGATTGGAATAAAACTAATACATTACTTAGCAATGAAAGAAATAAATCAATTAACTGGTTACTTGATTCTATAGAACATAAATGATATTAATCAATATTTTATAAAAATAATTTATATAATAGGGTGATTGAATGAGAGAAAAAAAATTAATAAAAAATACAATTATAATTTCTATTGGTAAAATATGTACATCTTTAATAACTTTTTTACTATTGCCACTATATACAGGCATATTAAGCACAGGAGAATACGGCATTGTTGACTTATTAAATACTTTGATAGCTTTATTAGCACCATTGGTCGGTTTACAAATAGAAAAGGGGATTTTTAGAGAATTAATTGAAGCAAGAGAGAATGAAAACAAAAAGGGAGAAATAATCACAACTGGATTTATTTCTTTAGTGTTTCAATGTTTATTTTTCATAATATTATTTATGCTTATTTCTCCATTATTTCAAAATAATTATAAAATATTTTTAGTTATAAATGTTCTCTGTTATATATTAGTTTCATTTTTACAACAGATTACAAGAGGGCTTGACTATCCCGCAAAATATGCAGTTGGTAGTTTCATAAATGCAGGTGGTACTATAATCTTTAATGTTTTACTATTAGTTGTCTTTAAATTGGGAATTTATGGCATGCTACTTGGAACATTTTTAGGTTTTGTTTCATCAATAGTTTATTATATAATTTCTCTTAAGATGCTTAAATATATAAAATTTAAAAATTTCAAAGTACAAATTTTTAAATCGTTAATAAAATATTCATTACCCTTAATTCCCAATGCATTATCTTGGTGGGTATTTGCTGCATCAGATCGTGTAATTGTATCAACCTTATTAGGAGTTGATATGAACGGAATATTAGCAGCATCCTTAAAATTTTCTACAATAATGACAACATTATATAATATTTTTGATACAAGTTGGACTGAATCGATATCTGCAAATATTAATGATAAAGATATTGAAACTTATTTTAACAAGATTTTTAATATTAGTGTAAAATTATTTAGTTCGATTGGTATAGGAATGATAGCTTTTCTTCCATTTGTTTTTCCACTTATGATAAATAAAAATTATTCAGTTGGCTATTATTTAGTTCCTATTTCTATTATATCAACTATCTTTAATGTTATACAAGGCTTGGTTGCTGCTATTTATATTGCTAAAAAGAATACAAAATCTATAGCAAAAACATCTGTTTTTGCGGCAATAATAAATACCTCTATGCATTTATTACTAATAAAATTTATTGGCTTATATGCGGCAGTAGTATCAACATTAATTGCCTTTACGACACTTAGTTTGTATCGATTTTTTAATGTCAACAAATTATATTTTAAAATAAAGCTTGATTTTAAGGTAATTTCTATATCAATAATAGCTTTAGCATTTGTTACGTTAACATATTATATTAATAATTTTTATTTTAATCTAATATCTATAATTGTTTCTATAACCTTTGCTATTTTAATTAATAAAGAATCATTTTCATTTTTTAAAAACTATTTATATAGTAAATTTGGAAAGATAGAAAAAAATATATAGAATTTTCTAACAATAAATAAAAAGAGGGGATATTATGGAAAATTATTTTGACACAAATAATAAAAAAGACTGTAATGGCTGTGGAGCCTGTGCTTTGGGATGCCCTCAAAAAGCTATAACTATGCAAATGGATGAGGAAGGATTTTTATACCCTGTAATTAATAAGAAAAAATGTATAAATTGCAACTTATGTAAAAAAATATGCAGTAATAATCCAGAACATAATAGTTTTGATATCAAAGTTTTTGCTGCTAAAAGTAAAGATGAAACTATAAGACATAGCAGCACTTCTGGGGGAATGTTTAGAATACTAGCAGAAAATACGATATCTAAAGGCGGCATTGTATTTGGAGTTAAGTATGACAAAGACTTGTATGTTTTTCATAGCTACACAAATAACGTAGAGGACTGCCAAGAATTTAGTATATCTAAATATGTTAGAAGTGATTTAAAAGATTCTTATGAAAAAGTAGAAAAATTTTTAAAAGAAGGAAAAAATGTTTTATTTACGGGTACTCCATGCCAAACTTACGGATTAAGAAAGTATTTAAAAAAAGAATATGATAAACTCTTATTATGTGAAATAGTATGTCACTCGAATCCCTCACCAAAGGTTTTTCAGCTTTACAAAAAAAATTTAGAAATAATATATGGAAAGAAAATAAAAAGGTATTATTTTAGGAGTAAAAATCCAAAAATCAATAATAATCCTTATATATTGTTTGAAGATGGAACAATGAAAGAATATCATCTATATAACAATGCCTTTAACGAAATGTTAATAAGTAGACCTTCCTGTAGTAATTGTAAGTTTTGCAGTTCAAATAGAAAGGCAGATATTACAATTGGCGATTTTTGGGGAGTTGAAAATTTCTTTCCAGAATTCGTAGATAGCAAAGGGGTTTCATTATTATGTATTAATTCAGAAAAAGGTGCAAATTGCTTTCATGAAATTAAAGAAAAAATAGAATATAAAGAATCAAATATAAATGATGGTTTTAAGTATAACCATCACAGCAGCATTAAACCACACCATAATAGAGAAAAGTTTTTTAAAAAAATAAAAGAGGGTTCTATAAACGAAAATAATATTATAAAATATATGAATAAGTATTCTAAAATATCAATGCATAAAAAAGTATACAATAAGTTAAGAATTTATTTTAACAATATCATAAAGAATTTTTAATTTAAAACAACATATCAACACTTATAAAAGAGGTGATAACATAATTAAATTAGATAAGAACAAAATGAGTTCTATAACATTAGTTATATTATGGATGACTATTATTTTCCTAGTGTCTAATATGAATAGTAAAAATTCTAACTCTAATAGTAAAACTATAATTTATAACACAATTGAGATTAGTACAAATATTATTGGAATGGATTTAACTCCTAATGAATTAGAAAATATTACCAATAAATTAAACTATCCTTTTCGTAAATGTATGCATGCTAGTGTTTTCTTTATTCTTTCTATTTTTGTTATAAATGCCTTTAGAAGTGTGAAAATGGAAGGTTGGAAGAAATATATGTATACAATACTTTTTTGCTTTCTATGGGCATTATTAGATGAAACACATCAATTATATGTTGATGGTAGAACTGGACAAATGTTAGATGTTTGGATTGATACTATTGGAAGTATTGTAGGGTGTACTTTATTTAGAATATTTAAAAGGAATGACTAATCATTCTTTTTTTATTTTTATAATATAATAAATGGAGAAAAAAGTTGGATGTGATTTAATGAATGTTATTAAAAATGGAAAAAACATTATTACAAAATAATTAATTTCTCTTCTTTATATCTTGATAATTATAAATTTAATTATTATAATAAAGCATTAAGGAAGTGGAAATATGAAATGTAAGGTTTTAGAAGAAGAAAAGAAAGCTTTTAAAAAGAAAATAGTTATTTTTTCTATAGTTTTTGTAGGGATAATAACTGCAATTTTATTAGTAATATTTCATAGCGAAATATTTAAACATTTAAATAATGATATTATAAATACTATAATATTGGCAATTACTCTTATAACAACTATTGTATGTTTCAACAAAAGTAAAAAGAATGATATTATTATTCATAAAAAAATAAGAGACCAAGAAAAATTTGAATCAGAAATTGATAGTATTTTATCTTTTTATCCTCAAGTTATTCAAGATTACATAAATTGTCTATTTGATTATAATATTAATCATGTTGAAGCAAACGAAAACAATAAGGGTAATTGTGTATTCGAAATTAGTTCTTTAGATCGATATAATACCTATATAGCTAAACATTTTTGTGAAATTACTAGTATAAATAATAGAATTATGTATTTATATAAATATCATGAAGTAAATCATCCAGAATTTGATAAATTTAAAATTAAAATATTAGATATGAATAATATTATTAGTAATGAAATATCCAATTTGTCCGAATTAATGAAGGAATTTATAAATTGTCATAACATAGATAAATCATCTGACTTAATTGCTAGAAGAGATATATGCGTAAATAATATTAGTAAAGTATATAACAATAATATTTCCGAACTATATTTAATTGCTAATAATTGCATAGAAGAAAGAGCTAATATTAGCATAAAATATTAACAAAAAAACTATTATATTAGGAAATAAAAACTAATATAATTTTATTTGAAAGAAATAGGAAATATATGTTTATTATTGGAATAAAGAAAATGCAAAAAAAACGCAGTAAAGAAATATTTTAAAACCAATTATTAAAGTTTATCAAAGCATTGAAAAAATCAATGCTTTTTCTATATATTAATATTGAACAACAATTGTAAATAATTCTATGATATAATAATTATGTATTAAATTTACACAAGGAGTATTGGAATTAACGCTATGTTTAAAGTGGACAATGGATATAGTAATTTCAAGCTACACTCCTGTACAAGGAAATGAAGGTTCGAATCCTTCAACAAAATTAAGTAGTGTCCATAAGAAAAAAGGGGGAATCATTATGGTAAAAACAACTATTTTTCTAGAAGTAAAAATTATTCTTGCTATTTTAATCAGTTTAAGTACAAATGGTAACGTCCTTGTGTAAGTTCAATAACAAAATAAGAGGTGAGTTTTATTGAGTATTCAGTCATTAGAGATTAATGGGATTCGATCATTTAGTCAAGCAGAAACAATCGATTTTGCAATCCCTAACGGGAAACCTGGTAGTGGTTTAACAATAATTGTTGGAGCAAATAATAGTGGTAAATCCTCTATTATTGAATGTTTAAATATTATTTCTAAAAATAAGAATGAATTTCCACAAGAATTAAGAAATAATAATTGCAATTCTCTTCCATATATTACTTTAGAAACAAACGATAATAAACAATATAAGATGATATCTGTTGAAAAAGGAAGCGGTTTTATATATAAGTTTATGAATAGGGAAGAAACACAAGATATTGGTGAAATTCCATTACTTATATTTTCTACTAAAAGATTTTTTTCAAGTAATTTTAATTCTTATCGTAGAAGTATGCTGGATTATGCTCACAATTTAAGTATTAACTTTCGTGATGAAAATAATTCTAATAACGAATTTGGCGAAAGACTGATAGATATATATAAATCTAATCTTGAAGCATACAGAAGAGAAATTAAATATATTTTACCAAATATACCAAATTGGACCGTTGATGCCAAAAGTGAAAATGTATATGAAATACGATTTTTAGAAAGTGAATCATCTCATA